>JAAZNS010000193.1 GCA_012798185.1 Chloroflexota bacterium
ATATTGCTTATAATAAGACTGCCGATCCTTAGATTCAATGAGGCTGAGATAGGACTGATAATAGATCGATTCGGGTAGGATATTATACCGATTCGTCTCTTCGGGATTAATGCCGGGTATATATGATAAATCAAATGCACGATCTGAACAAAATTCTCGTATTTCAATCAATTCATCAGAAGTATATGGCGTACGTTTAATCATTACAACCGCTGTATTGTAACCACGGAATGCCACCACCTGATTTCGAGCATCACCGCCCGATCTGTCTAGTGTTTCTACTGCCAGAGCAAAAGCCCGAAAATCTTCACTGGGTGGATATTGCAGCCAACGCATAAATATCAACAAACCAGTTTCAGTTAAATGATTCAAAGAATCCTGAAATGCCTCAACTGTATATCGGTAATCTTCTGCAAGACTGTATGCACCTGATTGAATAGGGTGATATCCATTAGTCAAAGAAACCAGGATTACATCATATGATTCACTCGTTCGTTTCAAATAGCTGCGCTCGAATTCGACAAGCGCCTTGACTTGCGATTTTTTATAAACATCTTCAGCCATAGACACGATCAAAGGATTTTGTTCGATGGCAGTAACACAGCAGGCGCCCTGATGTATTGCAGTCAGTATGTCTAGCCCGCCTCGTGGCTCTAGGATCAATGTTTTTGCTTGAGGGCGCAATTGAAAAGCCAAATTGAGGGGTAAATAATCATAAAACGCATTCACTTCATCGGATATCAATATAGGTGACATATCATCCCCGTCGACAAATAACCCATTTTGCCGCGGCAGTAATGATTGATAACGATAGCTCAAGCCAGGCAGCGATCGGATCGCAGAGCTTTCAACTAAATCTATCCTTGAAAACGCATTCCATTTTTGAGTGAGCAATTTGGAATAAGGAATTTGCATCACTTGCGAAAGCCACTTATAGGGGGATATCTTTAAAGTCATCCAGGGTATGAACGATTGGTCGAAAAATCGAAAACCGAAGTCGGTTCCGGCTAGGAGGATGACCATAAAGGCTATGATCACAGGCGCACGAACCCAGGATGTGTTTGGAAAGTAATTTTTTCTTGTTGATTTGAGCTTTACTGTATTAAAACCAAACAAAATTGCTCCAATTGCAGCTAAGCCGCTGCAGAATATTACAATACCATCACCACCAAGTGTTCCAGGCAGTACAAGGGCAAAAATGCAGCCTAATGCAGATCCTGTCAGATTTATTGAGTAAAGCTTTCCTGTATTTTGGGGAAAAGCACTCAATAAAAAACTAAGCGTAATCCCACAAAATAAAAATGGGAGTGAGAGTAAGAAATAGTGAAAAAGCAATAATCTTGCCTGGCGGATATCCCAGCTGACGCTGAAAGAATCAAAGGGAATATGATTGAACAGCAGATAAGCGACAATCATACTTACGCCGGCGCATAATGCACTCCAGGTAAGCAATAACTTAGGAGATGATTTCCCAATTTTTGGAAACACCATGATTAAAATGCCGCTGGCTGCATTGCCCAATAATGCAGTGCTTACGATCATGAAGGCAAAATGATAGAATTGAGCAACCGAAAATAACCGGGTTAGATTAATTTCAAATGCAATTGAAGCCGAAGAAATACAGAATAATCCCGCATAGTATAAAACATCGAGCGGGGTATTTTCTATAAATTTACCATCGTTCTGCGCAATATCGATGGAATGGTCAGCCTTTGGGCAATCCATAGTTTTCGATCCCAAGAACCGGCAGATAACCTTGTTATATCGATGATTTAAGTATTGCCAGAGTCTTATACCATATGTAGAATATCAATAGTTGTCAATTTTTTCGACATTAATTTACTACTCAGATCACAGTGGAAAAATCCTGAATTTTAAGTATCAAAGTCGGAAACTCACCCAAGCCGGCAGAGTAATTTCAATAATTATATTATTTGAGGAATAAATATCTGCGATGAATATCATTTTATATCAGCAATACCTGAAACAATATATCATGGATGCAATTGGAAACAGCGATGGATCCAATGCAGATATTGCCACACAATTATGGGCAAAAAAAGTCAGCGGCATTTTTGTGCGTCATAAGGAGGAAAAAACCCGCGCCTTGGACGATGCCCGTAAGGCATTCGATGAACACCGTCATTGGCCGTTAGAGATTGTCTTATCGCATCTAGGACTCGAAGCCAAGCACATGATAAAAAAATAGGTTTCAATCATTGGGCATTAGTTTTTTAATCATAGTACCTCAGGAATAACCTTTGTATTTCAGCGATCAGCCGGCAGGCTGTTTTACGATAATACAAGGGGCTGTCGTTAAAAAAGCCCGCCACCCCGAGCGAATCGAAGAGCCTTTTCATTAACTGATTAGATATTTCACATTTATCGTTTTCCCTTGCAACCATAATCATTCTTTTCCGTATTAATATCTAGAATCAAGAATATAAAAATTATCCTTTATTCAAGAAGGATAAGACGGAGGATATTTTCATGGGAATAATTAAACTTTTGGTCGGGCTCATTGTAGGGGTTGTTGGACTGGCGCTCGGGCTGGTAGGTACTGTGGTCGGTATTGTGTTGGGGGTTATTGCTTTAGTCATTGGCGGGGTTATTGCCTTGTTAGTTGGCATCCTGGTTGCCCCTATCGCGATTGTCCTATCAATTATTTTCTGAACAATGGAGCGGACAGGGTTGAAATTACTGCCTGTCCGCTTCAACCCACATTTGTTCGCCATCGGTGGTGATATGTATCCAGCCATTTTGATCAGTGCGCAATAAGGGATATTGTTGAATTGTTTCCAGGGTATGCCCTGAAGGTAATCCATTCTTATCACCAGCTGCTACACTAAGGATCACCAAACGAGGATTTAATTTCTTGA
>JAAZNS010000194.1 GCA_012798185.1 Chloroflexota bacterium
GGATAATCCCTTCGACGGAAATTGACTTTGACACATATAGAGAGAACTTCTCTGCCCCCGTGTAATTCAAATGGTTCTTATTGAACCAGTCTTCATCATGCACAATATCGTTAATATTCGGTTGGGTTCTTAAAAATTCCACCGGGGTTTTTGCCAGGAGAGTCTGAATCGGCTGCACGAATTTTTTTTCATACTCCTGCTCTCCACCTTCGATGAGGTAGGGGAATACGGCAGGGTGAACCGGCATCTCAACGACAACAGTATTAATATTCTTTCCTGCCAGATCTTTTACTTCAGATTCCAGCATATGCAAATCAACAGGATTGATGGTGAAATCCGGTAAAATCACATCCTGCGGGCCTTTTTCAATTTTGCCAATATCATATGTGACTCGTACTCCCCTGTTGTTTATCAACCTGTCCCATTCATTAAGGCCTGTTTGATAAAACGCATTATTGAAACGGGGCAACGCGGCAAAGTACCAGGGAAGCCGAAAATGGTTGAATAACCAGCCTTCTGCACTGATCTGGCCATCATTGTAGGTAAAAGCAGGAAAGGAGGCGATAGGGCGGGTTTTTGTATAGGTTTTATCCATATCGTATGGTGAGAGGCCAATTACGACCAGCTTGATTGGCTGCCATTTGATCATACTTTTAACGATCATCCCACTGGATTCGACCATGGATCCTGAAATTGCCATATTCAAGCAGGTGAGCTTTGGTCTGCCTGTCATCTGCAATTCGCTTTCAAATACTTCTGGGGATAAGCCTGCGTCAGCCATCGAACTGCCGATGAACAGGCAATTAATTTTACCCAGACGGGCAAGCCGTTCGAATTTAACATCAAGTTCAGGGAAGCTGGCATTCGCCGAGGGAGATGGATAGGGTAGTACTGGTGTTATCCATCCAGAAATTATCAAAGCTTCAAAAACAAGAAGAAACGCAAGTAAAAAGACCACAATCCAAAAAAGATTCTGACAAAGGATCTTTATAAGTAGTACACTTTGAGTTCTATCCGGTTTACCGGCAATATTGGACATTTGATTGTATTATATTGGGTTCTGCTAAAATAACTTAAACAGCCAGGGTATTTGAATGAGTCGTACCTATACTTTTAAGAATGCAACTATCCAAAGCAGACAGGATTTATCCCAGCCTGATTGGGATAAATTCGTCGACAACACACCCCAGGCGTGGCTGTGGCACCAGTGGGATTCCCAGGATGCCATCGATACCTGGCCTGGGAAACATGATATCTCCTTTGCCATAGTGGATGCGGATAATCACGGGGAAATCCTGGCGATTATGCCTCTGCACCGTCTGGATCGTCCTATTTTAAGAGTGATCAATAACTGCGTTCTGGAGTCCACCGGCGGTCTGGCCTGTGCCGTTGATCTGTCGAAAAAACAACGGGAAATAATTCAAAAAGTCTGGCTTGACCATCTTCTTCAAACCGCCGATCGTGAAAACGCAGAATCTTTAGACATATCCCTTACACCAATGTCGCCGGCGTACCGGGGTGCCGACTGCCCCCGGGTGAATCCATTGATTAGTTCCGGTTTTCTAAACTCTTCGACGCAAACCTATGTGATCGACCTGTCGCAACCGATTGATTCGATCTGGGACAATATGGAAAGTTATTGCCGAACTCATATTCGAAAAGCGGAAAAAAGCGGTGTGACGGTTCGTGAAGCCAGAGGAGAAAAAGACCTTGAAATGTATTATGAACTTCACTGCGCGACATATCACCGTACCGGTGTAAAACCGCATCCTCTGGCTTATTTTCAAATGATCTGGGAGAAATTTGTCGATCAGGGGAAGGCCAGAGTTTTCTTCGCGGAAATGGACGGAAAAGTCATCGCGGCAGATAATGAAGCCACATATAA
>JAAZNS010000195.1 GCA_012798185.1 Chloroflexota bacterium
CCTGATGATGTCTTCCCAATCCAAAAGACATCTTATCGGACAATGCACCTGTTGGGCAATAGGCAGCACATTGTCCGCAAGATTCGCATCGTGCATCCAGCATGGTTGTCCCAGCGCCGGCAACGATTTGTTCTTGAAAACCACGGTACGCTACACCCCAAACATTGCGTCCCTGAATTTCAGCACATGCCAACACACACCGCCGGCAAAGAATACACTTATTAAAATCTACTCGTACAAAGGGATTTGGGTCGCTATCCACAACATAACGCTTGCCTTTGCTCCCCCATACTGGCACTTCTACATGATAATCATATGCTAAATCTTGTAATTCACACGAACCGCTGGCATCGCAAACCAAACAATCTTGGGGATGATTGGCTAACATTAATTCCAGGGTTAATTTACGGGATCTTATTACTCGCTCACTATGAGTAAAAACTTCCATTCCCTCATAAACGGATGTCACACAGGAGGCTTGTAAAAAACGCTGCTTATTTACTTCTACAACGCAAATCCGGCAGTTACCGCTGGGGGTTAAATCTTTATGGTAGCATAATGTAGGAATATGGATACCATGCTGCTTTGCTGCTTCAAGTATGGTCGTACCTTCCATAACTTCTATTGATTTTCCATCGATAGTTATCTTTACAGTCATATCGTTACCTCTTCAATAATCCTGGTTTAAAAATAAAATCTAATAACCGGAATTGCTTAAATAATTCCCTTTTCAGCTTGTTCAAATTCATTAGCAAATTGGGTTAAAGCAGAATTCATTGGTATTGGCACAGCCTGACCTAACCCACAAAACGAAGAATCGAGCATTACATTAGAGAGGGCGCGTAATTCATCAACATTTCCGGGTTGACCATTACCTTCTGCCATTTGTTTTAAAATTTCAAAAGCTCGGTGAGTTCCCACACGGCAGGGAGTACATTTTCCACATGATTCTGCAGCAAAGAAGCGCAATTCTTCGCGCAAGAATGCAACGATTGAAATCGAACTATCACAAATCAGGAAAGCGCCCGCACCTAAAGATACTCCCTTAGGACCTGAAGCATAATCCATCGGCATGTCCAACAAGGACTCCGGCACAATGGTACCGGCAGCACCACCGGTAAGGGCAAATTTAAATTTTGAACCTGGCAGCATCCCACCAGCATATTCATTAATAACTTGACTTAATGTCAAACCAAAGGGCGCTTCAAACAATCCTGGATTTTGAACATGCCCCATCACCATATACAATTTCGTTCCTGCGGTTGTGTAGCTGCTCAATGATTTATACCATTCCGCTCCATTGCAAATGATCGCGGGAACAGCTGAATATGACTCAACATTGTTTACATTTGAAGGGTATCCCATATACCCATAGCTTGGAGGAAACGGTGGTCTTATTCGGGGTTCTCCCCGTTTCCCCTCCAGCGACTCAATGAGTGCTGTTTCTTCACCACAGATATATGCGCCTGCGCCAAGATGAACATGGATATGAAAAGAAAATCCGGATCCTTGAATATTATCGCCTAACCAGCCTTCTTCCTCAGCTTGTTGAATTGCGCGAATTAACCTTTCCGATTGGCGCACATACTCACCGCGAATATATATGAATCCTTCGTTTGCGCCACACGCATAACCAGCAATAGCCATTCCTTCCAATATCTGGTGTGGGTTCGTGTCAATCAACACCCGATCTTTAAAAATCAATGGTTCGGATTCATCAGCATTACAAATTATATATTTTGGATATCCTTTTGCCTGATAAACAAAACGCCATTTCCGTCCAACAGGAAAACCTGCTCCGCCGCGCCCGGTTAAACCTGAAGCCTCAACTTCAGCTAATACACTTTCTGATGGCTGCTGCAATGCCTTTTTTAAACCACAATAGGCACCATGTTCAAGTGCAGATTTAATAGAATCGGGATCAACAATACCTGCCTTTGCCATCATCACGCGTAATTCGCCAGCCCGTGGTTTGGAATAATCAGTCCCTTCTCCATACCAGCCATCGAGAATTCTTTCAGCTTGTTCTGGCAATATCGGTCCAGCTTGATTTTCATTGACTAAAACAGCTGGCGCTCTATCACATAACCCGAGGCAGCTCGTCCGCTCGACTTTCCAGTCGGGATGATCTTTCATCAATTGGTCGATAGTACCGCGTAATTCACCAGCCCGTTTTAACCAACAAACTGGACCATCGCACACGCGGATAATATTTTGTTTTTTCTCTTCGGTAGAAAGCATCGAGTAGAAGGTTGCTATACCATATACTTTGCTTGCCGGCATTTTCAGTACATTTGCCACCTCGGTCAAAGTTCCCGTACTTGTACCCCCTCGGCGTTCCTGAAGTTCTTTAAGTACTTCAAGGACAGCTGTTGGATCGCATCCATGCTTCTCGGCTACCGAAATTATTTCGGGATCTATTGTTATTGATGTATGGTTTGGCATAAACACCTTTCTATTACAATTCAATATTTAAGTTTTATTTACTAATTTCATACACCCGGTAATCTAAACAAGGTGTTCCAACTAATATTCTTTCATTATGTGTATATATATTAAAACGATCACGCCGGGCATAACCTATTAATGTAATTCCCGATTGTTCAGCGAGTTTTACTGACAAAGAACTAGGGGATGTTCTTGAAATGACAATGACCGAATTCATCCGTATTGCTTTTTGAATCATATCAGAACTTATTCTGCCTGTGGTAATACATACTGGTGTTGTAGTACTCTTTTTAGATAACAATCGTTTTCCCGCGAGCTTATCCAAAGTATTATGTCTGCCGATATCTTCCGCATTATATAATATTTTTTCCCCATCACTGAGAGCAGAAGTATGTACCCCGCCTCCAGATTTGTATAATATTTGTGATTCAAATAATTTTCTAATGAGATAATGCACATCCTGGGGACAAAGAAAACATTCTTCATTAGGTTTATAAATCGGCTTCTCCCCTTCATTTTCTATATTGACGCTTATAATTCCACCAGTACAACCTGAAGTCCTATTCCAGTATTCTGGTTTTTTCACAGAATGAGTAAGCCATACATCTACATTTTCATTACCGGGGCAGACTCTCACCGAAGCGACTTCATTAAATGTATCGATTAACCCTTCATTATAAAGAAAACCTATCGCCATGGTATCCAGATCTACTGGGGTACACATGAAATTAAACCAGGTTTCCCCATTAACGGTCAACGATACAGGTGCTTCAACAATGACTTCCCCCTGGTTTTTTTGATACTGATCGTTGTAGACCTCGTAATAAGATAATTGCGACTTTGCTTTTTCCATGAAACTCAATAAACAACCGTGCTATTTTAACATCAAAGTGGAAAATAGGTAAAATATATTTTCTCGAATTTTTTTATTGCTATTATGATTCGATATTGTCTAGCTAGGGATAGTCACTAATCTAAGCTCTTAGAAAATTGTTAATACCTGAGTTTCTCAAATTAGTGTCCTGGAATCAAGTTTTTTCAGAACAGATATCACTGAATTCGAGATATCCGGTTCTGCAAACAACTCATTTCCATTGATAGTGACAACAGCAGAACGAACAGGCCGCAGAAGTTTTACG
>JAAZNS010000196.1 GCA_012798185.1 Chloroflexota bacterium
ACTGTGCCCATTACCATCTCCCCAGCGGGCGTTATGGGCATAATCCCGTTTTGGATCGATTATCTCATCGAACAACCGGCGTAGATCGCTGAAACAGCCATTTTCATGTTCAATGGTTGTCACTGCACTGGTCGAGGAGGGGCAAAACACGGTCACGATACCATTCGATATTCCTGTTTCCCCAATCGAAGCAGCCACCTGGTCAGTAATATCCACAATATCGGCATCACCGCGGGTAGAAAATTCGAGCGATATAGTTTTTACAGGCATAATAGCTCACTCCCCAAATGCTGGTACAGAATTATGTTCTTTTACCAGGAACATGAACAACCCAGCCAGGATCATAAAGACTGCCGAAAAGATGAACATGATCCGATAATTTCCCTGTGTCAAATCGATCAATAAACCTACCGCTTGCGGACCTGCCACAGCGGCAACATTCGAGGCAAAGTAATATAAACCAGTAAATGAGCCAATGCGGGCATCGCCGCCCACATCATAGACCATTGGCAGCGAATTGACATTAATCAATGCCCAGAAAAATCCTGCCGGAATTAGAAATGAGATCAACATCCACTGATTTTTTACCACCAGCCCATAGATAAATAACAGCGATAAGCCAATGATACCAGCCAGAATCACCCGCCGCCTGCCATAGCGGGTTGCCAGCAAACCGCTCGGGACAGCAAAAATAACAAACATCAACGCCAGCCCGGAGGTAAAAATCGCCATACGACCTTCGTTTATCCCCAGGGTGAATTTGCCGAAAGATGAAATCCAGGTTTCCAATGCATTGAACCCCAAGAACCAGCATAGGATTGCGAGCAAGATATACAGCCCTGAACGATCAGAGGCGCGCAATACTTCATTCAGGTTGGTGAAAAAACTGCCTCGCGTATCATGTTTTTCGGTTTGCAATGGCTGCTGTGGCTCCCGCACAAAACCCCACACGGCGGCAATAGCTGAAACCATCACCACGCTGCCAAAAATAAAAGGCGTAATCCTGCCCAACTCATAGAGTTTCCCGCCAATTAAAAAGGCGGCAATCGAACCCAACCCGCCCATTAGATTGATCACGCCGTTTGCTTTACTGCGCTGCTCCGCCGGGAACAGGTCGCCCAACAGAGCAATAGTGGGGGAACGGAATAATGCCATCGAAACGTTGGTCAGCAAGATTGCGATCATAATTCCCGCGGGTGAACGCATGAGCGGTACGATGATGAAGAAAAAAGCTGCCAAAGGTGCGCCGACTGCCATCCAGGGTTTGCGTCGTCCGAAACGTGTACGCGTGCGGTCGGAGCGCTCACCCACCACCGGTTGAAGGAACATATTCAGATAATTATCCCAAGTCATAATGAAGCCGATCGCCGTGGCAGATAGAGTAAAATCCTCTTTCAAGAAGATTGGTACAAAATTATTGAATATTGGCCAAATTAGGCTGATGCCAAAAAAGCCAAAGCCCAATATAAAAGTCTTGCGATAAGAAAATGGTTGATGCATAGTTTGCTCTCTTGAGAAAAAATTTCAGTAATCAGTTTTCGGTTCTCGGTTTTTGAACTTCGATTTTCATGGATTCCTTCCCTCCCGCCACTTTCTTTCCATTGTACACGAAAATGGGTGAAGCCAATGGCAGGGGAGTACTTCCTTACAACTTGTCGTTATTCTCTTCCAAACTTTTCAGAAAGCGGCGGTCTTGCTCAGAGAGAGGCGCATTGGCTAATAAATCGGGGCGGCGCTGCCAGGTACGCAGTATAGCCTGCTCTCTGCGCCAGCGGGCAATGCGGGCATGATCGCCAGAGAGCAAGATCTCAGGCACACCCCAACCGCGGAATTCTGCCGGACGGGTGTAATGAGGATATTCCAGCAGCCCTGAGGCAAACGAATCGTCGATAGCGCCGTCCGGATCGCCCAGTACGCCGGGAATCAGCCGCGCCACTGCGTCGACAAGGATCATGGCTGCCAGCTCACCACCCGTGAGCACATAATCGCCGATGGAAATCTCATCCGTTGCCAAATGCTGGCGGATACGCTCATCCACGCCTTCATAGCGCCCGCAGATCAACGCCAGGCGGGAATGGTTCTGTGCCAGCTCGAACGCTGTCTTCTGGTTGAAGGGGCGTCCCTGCGGGGTGAGCAAAATGACTGGGCAGCATGGAGGATCTCCCAATACACCTTCCACTGCCGCGAAAACCGGCTCCGGTTTCATCACCATCCCGCCTCCGCCGCCATAAGGCTCATCATCGGTGATATGGTGCTTGTCATAGGTCCAGTCGCGGATGTTATGCAAGTTCACATTGACCAGATCACGCAGGCTGGCGCGCTGTAAAATGCTGGTTTGCAGATAGGGCTCGAATACCTCAGGAAACAGGGTAAAAATTTCGAATATCATGAAAGTCACTTAGGGATTCTTATAAATATTAACCCGGTTACGCCCGGCATTCTTTGCCGATTTCAACGCTTGATCGGCTTTCTGCAGCAAGCTTTCGATATCGGTGGCATGTTCCGGATATGATGCAACGCCTGCAGAAAATGTAGCATAAATGGTCAACCCGGCATTATTGATCGAGAGTTCTTCGAAAGCGTGACGCAGGCTTTCGGCGCGCTGCGCTGTTACTTCGGCATTGACATTGGGGAAAACGATCACAATTTCTTCGCCGCCGTAGCGGCAAGGAATATCATCCAAACGAGTTTTGATTAAAAGCATTTTCCCCAGTGATTGTAATACTATATCCCCCACACGATTCCCATAGGTATCATTAATGGATTTAAAATGATCCAGATCGACCATAATCAAACTGACTGGGTAATTGCCGCGTTGGGCACGTGCCAGCTCACGCTCCAGGGTTTCCATCAAATACCTGCGGTTGAATAAGCCTGTCAGCTGGTCGCGGATGGCTTGTTCGCGCAGCAGCATATGCAAATTATGAATCTCTTCCAGCTGTGATTGTATTTGCGCGTTTGCTTTTTCAAGATCATCGCGTGCCATTTGTACATCCATCATCAATTTTAGGGCGTTTTGTTTATACATGGATAATTCTCCGGCGTGCTTTTCTAATGCAATCCTATCCTCCTCGAGTTTTTTCACCAATGTGTTCAAAGCCGTAGAAAAATCACCAATAAATTCGATTTCTTGATTGTAATCCCCCGCGGCAATACGCTGTGTTTGCCACGTTAAATGACGTAAATTTGCCTGCAGTGATTTAAGCGACCCCGCCAATTTGCCCTTGACTTTTAATTCCGGCTCCAATTTGCCATTTGCCAGATCAAGGGAAAAACGGCATATTCCTTCCAGATCGCTGAGAATCCTATTGAAATCTTCATTGTTAGCCAGAAAAGGCGGAAGATCTTTTGGCGATTGACCAGTGATTATCACCCGCCTGACCGCTTCGACGATATGCGCCAGGATTTCTTTATTTTTCTCGTACTGGTTATGGTTATCCAATGCACCGCACTTATTATCGATATCTCAGGCAATAAAATCATTCGCTTTCAGTTTTATTGATTTGGAAATGTCGATTACAGATACGTCAATGCCGTCGATATCAAAACCCATATTGAATAAGCATACATTATCAAATAGCTCAGATAATGAATATTTTTATTATTATAGTGGGAAACCGAGGTTTTATTGTAGTTATTCCATTGGAAAATTAATAGTCCCTCCTGCATTCAGCCCTTAGCGTACCAACTCAATCAATCAAGTATGACCGTCCATTTCGCTGGTACCTTACCTGATTGTTGAATCAGCCACCCAGGTTATAGCTTGAATGATGGATAGAATTATTTAAGGTCACAGACTTTCCAATGCAGAATTCCCCCAGGCTGACCTGTAAGCCGCATTCTGTCCAATGGGACTCAGCCCATCTGGGCGGTCATCTCTCTGGGACACAAGTTACCCTATGCCTCATGCAGCCTACCCGGGACTGCGAGGCTTGCGCCTCGGGAGACGAGCAGCCTCCCGCCTTACGGCATTGCCCCTGCTTGGCTTTGCTCCTGGCAGCGGTTACCTGGCAGCCTACCTTACAGCAGGCTCCGGTGGTCTCTTACACCGCCGTTTCACCCTTACCGATCGCTCGGCGTATTGTTTCTGTGGCCCTATGCGGCAGGTTACCCCACCCCGGGTGTTACCCGGTGCCATGCTCTTTGGAGTGCGGACTTTCCTCGACACTGCAAACGCAGTGCCGCGACCACCCAGCCAGCCTGGGGATTTCATATTACTATCGTTGAGCGGGAGTGTCAACTAAATCGCGGTGCATTCTAATCCTAAATTGAGCTTGCATTTCTCTGCAAATTTAAAAAAATGGATATTCGAGAATGGAAACCAGAAATATTTGGGTGAAAATTCAAAAATTATCACGCATTTTAATCTAAAGATATGCTACAATCCTGCCTCAATACATTCACATTGCCGTTAATAAAAAGACCTCTCATGGATACCAAGAAAACCACCCAAGGGCATTTAGCTGCTCTCTTCACTACGCTGATCTGGGGCACCACCTTCATCGCCACCAAGGTTCTATTGGAAAGCTATTCTCCTATCGAAATTCTTTTCTTCAGAATCCTGATTGCTTACTTTGTATTACTGATAATCCACCCACACATCCTAAAATTCAAAAGCATCAAAGAGGAGCTGAGGTTAATCATTGCCGGGCTTTGCGGCGTGACCCTGTATTTCATCTTCCAAAATATTTCCCTCACCTACACGCTGGCTTCCAACGTGGGAATACTACTCTCAGTGACGCCGTTTTTCACTGGTATTTTTTCGTACTTTTTTCTCAAAGATGAGCAGCTGCGCCCCAGTTTTTTCATCGGCTTTATCATTTCCATTATCGGCATCATCTTGATCACTTATAACGGAAAAATCGTGCTCAAACTCAATCCATTGGGAGATTTATTAGCGATTCTCGCCGCGGCAACGTGGGGTGTTTATTGCATTGCTATCAAGAAAATCAACACCGAGAAAGTCCATCCTATTCAAATGACCCGCAGGGTTTTTCTCTATGGGCTGATCTTTACCCTGCCCTTTCTGAATATGTTCGATTTTAAAATCGATCCGGCGCGTATCATGTTAATGCCCAACCTGGTCAACATGTTGTTTTTAGCAGTAGGTGCATCCGCATTGTGTTACATCACCTGGAATTTTGCCCTGAATGCGTTGGGGGTAGTTAAATCAAGCGTCTATATCTATCTTATCCCAATCATCTCGATTGCGCTATCTGCTATGGTGCTCCATGAAAAGATCACCTGGATGGCTATTTTAGGCGTGATCCTGATCCTGGCTGGATTATATTACTCCGAGCGCAGGGTAAAAATCACCACTGAGGTCAAATGACGATCGCTGTTTTCAATCTGCCGGGAAACCCACGATTTTTATCCCCCTAAATAACTGTCTTCCATCAGTTCTCAGTTAACATTAAACGATTTTTTTTAACTACTCAGACTATGGGTAAAAAACCTCCCCTTCTCTCTTACTTCGATTAAAATTAACCATCATCACGAAGAGAGAAGGGGCAAGTAAGGAGGAAGATGAAGAGAAAACACCTAACGATTTTTCTCTTCGGATTCATTATGGCTTCAACTCAGACCATCGAAGAATAAACCTGAACTCACCAGATCTTCGCCGTCGATTATTGGCGAAAATCATATACAGATTGTCGTCTCAGGCAAAGCCTGCACCAGCACAAGGCCCTTCTTGGTAATGTCAATGGTTTCATTTGCCTGAAGAATGTAATCCTCCGGGTCATCAGGTTGGGTGATCCAGGCAATTCCGCCGAGACATTTTATGCGAAGTTGTTTGTCTGATTTTTTCAGCCGCATGATTTCATTGCTGCGCAAGGTAACGACTTCGAGGCACTTTTCAGCATCCGGCATCGTTGGCAGCGTATGAGCATTTGAAAAGAATTGTGTTTTCATATTTTTATTATAGATAAAACAAAAATAAATAACAGATGCAGAATTTCTTTATTGCAACCATTACAGATATTTGTTTATTCAACTGTTATGCCTATTCTATCAACGAACTGTATCTATTTTTTTCATGATAAGCACTGTAAAATTAAAATATTATGGATAATCCCGCAATTCAAACCAATCAGGATTTCCTATACGAACAGGTCGCCGATGACATCGTATCGATGATCGAAGCTGGTTCATTCCGCCTGGGTGACCGAATCCCCTCCGTGCGTGAACTGAGCCGCAGGCGCGGGGTCAGCATTACTACGGTGATGCAAGCCTACCGCTCGTTGGAAGATAAGGGTTATATCGAAGCCCGCCCACAATCTGGTTATTATGTTCGTTTGCGGCAATCTCCCGGGTTACCAACGCCAGAACCCATCTCCCGCGCTGCCCTGTACCCGGCGGAAATCAGCGTTCAAAAATTAGTAATGAAAATCTTTCACGACCAGCTGATTCCTGGAATGGTGCAATTCGGCGCAGCGCTGCCCGATCCTGACTTGCTTCCCACAGCTCGTCTTAACCGCCTGCTGGCATCGGTTTCCCGCAAACCCGATTTTCGTCAAAACGCCTGCGGCATCGTCGAAGGATGCGACGAGCTGCGCGTGCAGGTGGCGCAGCATTCTTATCAATACGGCTGTCATCTTGCCCCCGAAGACATTCTGATCACCTCCGGGTGTGTCGAAGCCATGAGTCTGGCTTTACAGGCAACCTGCAAACCGGGCGATACTGTAGCAATCGAATCGCCCACCTATTTCACTTTGCTGCAAATGCTCGAATCGCAAGGATTACGCGCTCTGGAAATCCCAACACACCCCGAGACCGGCATTAGCGTGGAGGCGCTTCGTTTTGCCATCGAGCATCATCCGGTGCGGGCTTGTTTATTCATAACCAACTTCAACAATCCACTGGGCTGCCTGATGCCCGATGAACGTAAAGCCGAAATGGTGGCGCTATTAGCAGAACACGAAATCCCGCTGATTGAAGATGACATTAATGGTGAGCTATATTTCTCCGGAAGACGCCCAAATGTCGCCAAAGCATATGATAAAAAAGGGCTGGTTTTGTTATGTTCATCTTTTTCCAAGGATATTTCCCCCAGTTATCGGGTAGGCTGGATTGTTCCAGGGCGCTATAAGGATGAAATCGAGCGGTTAAAATTGGTTTCGAATATATCACCGCCGATATTAACCCAATTAGCCATTGCCGAATTCCTGGCAGGCGGAGGGTACGATCATCACTTGCGCACCATCCGCAAAGCCTACGCCAAGAAAACTGCCTGTATGGCAGATGCTGTATTGCGGCATTTTCCCCCAGGAACGGCTGTTTCTTCCCCGCAAGGTGGGTTCGTATTATGGGTGCAGATGGCAAAAACAGTAGATGCCTTGGCAATGTACACGCAGGCACTCAAACTAGGCATTACGATCGTCCCCGGACACGTCTTTTCACCCTCCGCCGGTTATCGACATTTCATTCGCCTTAACACTGCAGCCTGGTCTGATCAAACCGCCTGGGCGGTACAGCGTTTGGGTACACTGGCTGCACAGTTGGAAAAAACACACTGAGATAAACTGATTACTTGAAATACTTCCTTCCGACTTATAACATCAAATGGCTGTGTTTGGTATAATGCACAAAGGGTAATTGTACATTTGTACAAATACCAACATAATATTAGACAGCGATGAATATAGTTGTTGATTCTTCAGTAATTATTTCCGTGATTGCCAACGGAACCGAAAAGGTAAACATAATCTCTCGGACGATGGGATTTAATCTTGTTGCGCCATCTTCGGTACATTGGGAAATTGGCAATGCATTCTCTGCCATGCTTAAGCGGAAAAGGATAACCCAAAAACAAGCTATAAAGGCGATACAAATATATAAATCCATCCCCATTCGATTTGTAGAAATTAATTTAGAAGAGGCATTGGAAATTGCCGATCAACTCCAAATTTATGCTTATGAGGCTTATTTAATCCAATGCGCATTATCTTATCAACTGCCCTTAATGACATTGGATAAAAATTTGGAGTTCAACGCAAAGCAAAAAGGTGTTCGATTGGTAGAGGTGAATTATCATGCCTAAAGTATATACGTATTCAGATGCCAGGCAACAATTTGCGTCATTGCTAGAGCAGGCAGTTAGAGATGGTGAGGTTAAAGTAAAGCGGAAAGATGGTCAGATTTTTGTAATAAGACCTGAAAAAAGAATGGACTCACCTTTTAAAGTGGAAAGTATAGATCTTAGTCTATCCACAGATGAAATATTAGAATTTATTCGGGAAAGCCGTAGACCGCAGGATTCATAATTTGTTTTTTGGGATATCTGCTGATATTTCGGTTGGTATCTCATACACAATAACCGATTACCTGATACCTGATATCTAACCCCATATATAGCATTGGAGAGTATCTATGACTGCATTAGAACGAATTGCGTTTTATTTGGGTCGCCGGGATGAAGTTCCCAATCAGGAATTAGCCCGGCAATTAGTGGAAGCGAACGATCAGGCTGGCGTAAAAGAAATAGCCGAGAATTTATGGCACAAAAACGTAAACGTGCAAAGCGACTGCATTAAAGTGCTATATGAGGTTGGCTATCTCAAACCGGAGATGATAGCCGATTACGCTGGTGAGTTTGTCAAGCTGTTGAGCAGTAAACACAACCGCCTGGTGTGGGGAGCAATGATTGCGCTTTCCACCATTGCCAGCCTTAAGGCAGACGAACTGTATCCGCACCGAGATAAGATCATCAAAGCCATAGATAAAGGGTCGGTCATCACCGTGGATGGCGGGGTGATGGTGCTGGCAGAGATTGCCTCAAACAATGTGGCTTACCGCCATGAAATATTCCCCTACTTGCTTACGATTTTAAAAACCTGCCGCCCCAAGAGCGTGCCTCAATATGCAGAAAAAATCGCAGTTGCCGTCGCTTCCGAAAACAAAGCGGATTTTATAGCAGTGCTCGAAAAACGGTTGGAGGATATGCTCCCCTCTCAGGCAGCCAGGATCAGAAAGGTTGTCAAACTGGTAATTAATCGATAAGCATCAAATAATGTCTTAGCATTTAGCAAGTTTAATTCCGTTTTGTAAAGCGCCTGGTAATAAACGAGGCAATAAACATAAACCAATTCAAGGAAACGGCTTTATCCATTGAAAAACTATTAACCGGCAGATATTGACTGCGGGAACCATTCATCGGGGGGAATCGTCTTAAGGTTACTGAAACAATTAAACTTGGGAGGCTGAACATGAAATTTCGATTTTCCTGGCAATGGATGGTAGTTATGGCGATATCGATTGGATTAAGCGCCTGTTCACCAAAACCAACCGAACAACCCGCTGTGGGGCTGCCAAACCCGGCTTCGCAGAATTGCGAAAAGGTTGGCGGCGTGTTGACCATTGAAAAAGCCGGCAATGGCGGGGAATTTGGCGTGTGCACCTTTGAAGATAACCGCCAGTGTGAAGAATGGGCTCTTTTCCGTGGTGATTGCCCGATGGGCGGCGTTAAGGTCACCGGTTATATCACTCCGGCAGCCCGCTTTTGCGCCATCAGCGGAGGGGAATATACTATCACCGGAAACAGTGGGGCTGAAGATGAGCACGGAACTTGCACCTTCAAGAATGGTAAAACGTGCGATGTTTGGCAGTATTTCAACATGGAATGCAGCGCCAACGAATAAAGCAGCCCAATTGCCCTACTTCCGCATGATACCGTTGTCTCAAAGGATCTCCACCCCGGAAAGCGGAGATCCTTTGCGGTTAATTGATAACTGTACAGTGATAAAATAATTGCCAATGAACGAGTCGAATGGTTAAAGAATAAATAAATCGATTTTTTCAAGCAGCGACTCATCTGACACGACTGCGGATAAACTTTTTTGTCACAAAAAAAAGGTTTTTTAAAATTACGCAACGAGCCCGGATAGGGCTTAGCGATTGAGACGATTTAGATAATATGCCTTCATGAATCAAATCATAGAATGGCTGGTAATAGGCGATCTGCGGTCAGACGGGCAAGCCAACGAAGTGGCGGCAATGGTGCTTGCGCAGCCGGTTATATTTCCTGACCTGATGCAAGCATTGACCCATGAAAACGACGCCGTGCGCGGGCATGCCGCCGATGCGCTCGAAAAAATCTCCCGGGAGATGCCAGAATTACTCATCCCCCAGATGCAGCATTTGATTCGGATGGCGAGAACCGAAACGGTGCCCATGGTCAGGTGGCACCTGGCAATGGTCTTTGGCAACCTGGCTCAAAACCCAACCCTGGCAGAAACGATCATTCCTCTCTTGATCGATATGCTGGGAGATGAAAGCGCATTTGTAAAAACCTGGTGCATCTCCGGACTGGTAATTTGGGGCAGGAAATATCCCGAATGGCAGACAGGGATTATCGAGGAATTATCGCCGCTGACGCGCGATGCCAGCATCGCCGTCCGCTATAGAGCAGAGAAAGCCATCCTTCTGCTGATGAAACCCAGGTTGCCCATGCCGGCAGGCTGGATGAAATGCAAAAAGATATAGGCAATCGATGGTAAAAATCGACCAGGTATTTCGCACAAAGCGGAAGAGCATTGCTTTAATCATCCAACGGGATGGGCGTTTGATTGTCCGGGCGCCTTTACATACATCCGACAAATCCATCCGCAGTTTTGTCGAAAAAAACACTGCATGGATAAAAGCCAAGCAGGCACAGGTCAAAACGGCATATCCTCAGGTAGCCCCCAAAAAGTATATCGATGGGGAGAAATTTTGGTACTTGGGCAGGCAATATCCTCTGCAAATCGTCGACCGGTTAAACCCTCCAGTAAAATTTTTCGATCGGTTTTTTATAGATCGTTCTGCTGTATGCAAAGCGCAATGGCACCTCACACAATGGTATAAAAAACAAGCGCGCAGGGTCATCTCAGAACGCGTAAAAATATTCGCCGCCAAAAATGGTTTCGCTTACCGCCAAGTGAAAATTACTTCGGCACAAACCCGCTGGGGATCTTGCAGCTCAAAGGGATCACTTTGTTTTTCGTGGCGCTTAATCATGGCACCGCTCCCCGTAATCGATTATGTAGTTATTCATGAATTGGTGCACTTAAAAGAGAAAAACCACGGAAAATCCTTTTGGGAAAAAGTGAATACGCTCATGCCCGATTACAAACAAAAAATAGCCTGGCTGAAGAAGAACGGACCATTATTGCAAATATAATCGGGCTTTTGGAAAGCACTTATTGTGAAACATATCCGCATATAACCCAAGGGTACTATCGGTTTTCTTTTCGAGATCACGCAACAGGCTTATAATCCGATTGTGCCGACTCCTTTTTATCACCTGAGTATTGCTCAAAATATATTAGATAGCGGGGCATTATCACCTGCCGCGCAGCAAATCCTTGATCGGCAGCGCAGTGCGTTTCTTTTTGGGAATACTGCCGCCGATGTCCAGGTGGTCTCCGGTCAACCGCGTCAGGCAACCCATTTTTTTAACCTGCCCCTACAGAAAAATTCTATGCCACCCTGGCAGCGCATGCTGGATGCCTGCCCTCAATTGGCAGATTTCCACCAGGTTGCCGAAGAGCACGCTGCTTTTATCGCGGGTTACCTGTGCCATCTGTTGGCAGATTGGCGTTGGATTGCGGAGGTATTCGTTCCCGTATTTGGCTTGCAAGCAAAATGGGGAAGCTTTGCGCAGAGGCTGTATTATCACAATGTTTTGCGCGCTTACCTCGACCAGCAAACCCTAACCAACCTGGTTAACGGAATTGGAGAAAAACTGGGGAAAGTTATCCCCAATTATTGGCTGCCTTTCGTCAATGACCGATTTTTATGTGCATGGCGAGACTACTTGGCAGAACAGTTGCAACCAGGAGCAAAGGTTCATACCATCGAAGTCTTTGCCAAACGCCAAGGCGTTTCTCCTCAAGAATATTCGGCGCTGCTTGCCTCTGAAGAGCGCATGGCGGATGAGGTTTTTTCACATTTACCCCAGCAAGCGCTTTCATGCTATCGTCAGAGCATAGAGGAAGAAAGCAGAGTATTAGTCGATTCGTATTTTATGGAGAAATAATGGGCTGGATTACCGCTCAAGGTATTTTATCGATCTGCTTTCAAGGAGAGGAATAATGAAACTTATTGAAAACCCCACCATGAAAGAAAAACGTCGCGGTTTTAATTTAGACAAATTATTGAAAACCGACCGTACTTGGTCGCAAGACACCCAAGCCCAAGACAGCGTTATCAGCATATTACAAAAATCGCTGGACGGCAGGTATTTCTTGCTGCGCAACGTTTTGTTAGAAGGTTTGGAAATTCCTATTCCTCTGGTGATGGTCGGTCCGCCTGGCATCCGCGTTTTATATGTCAGCGGGGCGCGGGGTGTTTTTCGTGCCAGAGATGAATATTGGGAAAAAATGGATGAAAAATCACAAAAATACCGCGCCGCTCAACCAAACCTAATTACCCGCACCATGCTGATGGGCAGAGCAGTGGATGCTTTCCTTTCAAGTCATGTAGAAAATCTTCCGGTCAGCGAATCGGTCTTGATGTTTTCCGATCCCGGCACCCATGTCGAAATGCAACACCCTCCGGTGCGCATCGTTTTAATGGATGCAATCGATCGATTTGTTACAGCTTTACTGCAAGGCAGACCTTTTCTCAGCCCTCAGCAAATCCAGGTAATCGTCAACTTGTTATCCCGTTCTATGAATTTGCCGCAAACCGAGAAGACAACACCTCTCAAACAAGATGCATTCTCGATGAAAGACGAGGAAAAACCGAAGAGGGAACTGCCATCAATCAACATCCCTGTACCCAATGACGAAACCGCAATACGGCTGGTGAAGAAAGTTCCTATCACCAATAAGCAATGGATCATTCTTGGCTGTATGATGTTGGTAAATATCCTGCTTATCGTCGTTTTTGTTTTCCTCATTCTGCTTAATACGTGAAACATCCCGAATAAGGCTGAATTCTTGTCTAATATTTTTCTTTCAATTATCATTCCGGCATATAACGAAGCCAATCGCCTGCCAAAAACCTTGGATAACCTTTTTACATTCTTATGCCGCCAGCCGTACAGTTATGAAGTTGTGATTGTTGAAAATGGCAGTCAAGACAACACCTATGAAATAGCAATGGCATTCACCGAAAAATATCCCCAGCTGCGATTGCTCCGTGAAAGAGAAAAGGGTAAAGGCAGGGCAGTTCAAACCGGTATGCTTGCCGCTCAGGGAGAATACCGGTTCATGTGTGACGTGGATTTCTCCATGCCGGTGGAAGAAATCAACCGCTTTCTCCCGCCGCTTTTAATCGATTGCGATGTGGCGATTGCTTCGCGGGAGGCACCAGGCGCTAAACGGTTTAATGAACCGGCTTTCCGCCATATCGTCGGGCGTTTTTATAATGGGTTAATCCGCCTGACGGCTTTACCGGGATTGCATGATACCCAATGCGGATTTAAATGCTTCCGGGGTAATGTGGCGCAAGAATTATTCAGCTGCCAAACTATCTCGGGCTGGTCATTCGACGTGGAAGTATTATTCATTGCCCGCCTGCGTGAGTACCGCATCGTGGAAGTACCCATCCCCTGGTACTTCAATTCCGAAAGCAAGATCAATGTCTGGCGTGATTCGCTGCGCATGGCTGTTGATTTGATAACGATCAGGCGAAACCAGCTTTTAGGGAAATACGAACGGGTAAATGTCGCACAAATTCAATAAGGAATTATTACCTCCCGCTCCCGACCTGAGTTTCGAATCAGTTCTATGGGAGCAAGATTTGCATTATATTGCCGGCATTGACGAGGCAGGCAGAGGCGCTTTAGCGGGGGATGTTGCAGCAGCAGCAGTAATATTTTCCAGAGAATCCAATCTTGAGCACATTTTAGCAGGCGTGCGTGATTCTAAACAAATGTCCCCGGCACAAAGAGAGTATTGGTCGCAGGAGATCAAAATAACAGCGCTCGCTTGGGCAGTCGGATTTGCCAGCAACCTCGAAATCGATTCCCTGGGTATTGCGCCTGCCACCCGCCTAGCAATTCACCGCGCCCTGGAATCACTGCCCATAAAACCCGAACATCTGCTGGTCGATTATATTAAACTCCCCGATTGCACCATCCCCCAAACTCCTCTGGTGAAAGGGGATGCCCGCAGTTTAAGCATCGCTGCAGCTTCTGTAATAGCAAAAACCGCCCGTGATGAATTGATGCGCCATTACGAAAGAAGCTTTCCAGGTTACGGTTTTGCCAAACATAAAGGGTACGGCACTGCCAGCCATCGTATTGCCCTGCAGCAGCTGGGTGCTAGTCCCCTGCATCGCTGCAGCTTTGCCCCTCTTAAGCAAATGAAAATCCCAGGAGAAAATCATGAGTGAAGAAAAAATTCGCTGTCAATTTGGTTTATGGGACAGCCCCATATCTCCCGCAAGAATGACTCAAAGCACTTCATTCTCCAGTGTTGCCTGGGACCAAAGCGGTGCCCTGATCTGGCTGGAGAGCCGCGCCAACCGTGGGGTAATCGTTGTTCAGGCAGCCAACGGTGAAGCGCCGCGCGAGCTCACTAGCGAGCACTCGATCCGGGCAAAAGTAGGATATGGCGGCGGAGATTTCACAGCAGGCGCAGGCTGGGTGTATTATGTGGCAGCCGAAAACGGCAGGATCTACCGCCAGGCGCTACAGGCAGGTCTGCCCCAGCCGGTTACCCCGGCGTTTGGTCAGGTTGCCTCACCTGCCCTCTCACCCGATGGACGCTGGCTGGTTTATGTACACAGCTACGAAGATCAAGACTGCCTGGCAATTGTAGACTGCGAAGGAAATTACTGGCCTGCAAAACTTGCCAGCGGCGCGGATTTTTATATGCAGCCTGCCTGGAGACCGAACTCCCAATTCCTGGCATGGGTGGAATGGAACCATCCCAACATGCCCTGGGATGGTAGTTTTCTAAAGCTGGCAAAACTGGATATCCCCAATACAAGTCAAAAGCGTCTGCCGGTGGTTTCCGAAATCACCACCATTGCTGGCGATGAACAAACTGCCATTTTCCAGCCCGAATTTTCACCAGATGGACGCCATCTGGCATACTGTTCCGATGTATCCGGATGGTGGCAGATATATCTATACCATTTAGAAACCGGCGCAATCCGTCAATTGACTCACACCCTTGCCGAGCACGCCGAACCCGCCTGGGTGCAGGGGCTGCGAACTCATACTTTTAGCGCCGATGGCAAAAACTTGTACTTTGTGCGCAGCAGCCAGGGAATTCAAACCTTATGGTGTGCGGATATCGAAACCGGTGAAGAGACCCGTCTGCCATTAGACTCGGCTTATACCAATCTAGAATACATCGCCTGCGGAGGGAAAGGTGATAATGAACGCCTTGCCTTCGCTGCCTCCGGCAGTGGCAAGCCGCCTCGGATTATCGCCTATAATCCTGCTAAAGGGGTAAAAATTTGGCGGCGGGCAACCAGCGAAGAATTACCAGAAGAGAATTATTCTAAACCGCAAGCCATAACCTGGCAAAATATTGATGGCAGTGAAGTTTATGGCTTATATTACCCGCCGCATAATCCGCGTTTCGAAGGCAAAGGCAAACCGCCCCTCATGGTTTATATCCACGGCGGACCTACCAGCATGGCGCAAATGGAATTTGCTTTACGCAATCAGTTTTTCACCAGCCGCGGCTACGCAGTCTTGGAAGTCAACCACCGCGGCAGCAGCGGGTATGGCAGGGAATATCGCAATAAATTACGCGGGTATTGGGGAATATACGACGTACAGGATGCGGTAAGCGGAGCACGCCGCCTTGCCGAAACCGGCACAGTCGATGGCAGCCGCATGGTGATCATTGGCGGGAGTGCTGGCGGCTATACCGTACTGCAAGCCCTGGTGGATTTCCCCGGCTTTTTCAAAGCCGGGATTTGCCTGTACGGCATCTCCAACCAGTTCACCGCTGCGGTTGAAACGCACAAATTCGAAGTGCATTACTCCGATTCACTGCTGGGAACACTGCCCGAAGCTGCTGAAGTTTACCGGCAGCGCTCTCCACTCTTTTTTGCCGAAAAGATCCAAGACCCTATTGCGCTTTTCCAGGGCGAAGACGACCAGGTGGTGCGGCGCAACCAATCGGATGAAATTGTTGCCGTATTGCAAAGACGCGGCGTGCCACATATTTACCACGTTTATCCCGGCGAAGGGCATGGTTTTCGCAAGAGCGAAACCATCGAACATTACTACCAAGCGGTGGAGAAATTTCTCAGGGAATTTGTTTTATTTGCTTGAAGTAATCGCAAACATCGGTCAGGGGGCAGCATTCACATAAGGGGCGGCGTGCCTGGCAAATTTCCCGCCCCAAGCGGATCAGATTCAAGTGCGCTGCATAATAATTTTCCGAAGGGAACAGTTGCGCCAGATGCGCATGGGCGCTTTCGGCATTCATTTTGGCAGGGCGTAAACCGATGCGCCCGCTCACCCGCTGGATATGCGTATCCACCGGGAACGCAGGCTTGCCCAGAGCAAACTGCAATACAATGGCTGCGGTTTTCGGTCCCACCCCCTTGAATTGCAGCAGCCAGCGCCTGCCTTCTTCCGCTGGCAATTCTTTTAGAAATTCCAGGCTCAGCTCACCGCGCAGACGGGTAATGTCCTGCAAAACCTTCTGGATGCGCGGTCCTTTTTGGTTCGCCAGCCCCGCTGGGCGGATGGCTTCGATTACGCTCTTGGGATTGGCATCGCGCACGGCTTCCCAAGTGGGAAAGCGCTTTTTCAATTCACTGAAGGCTCGGTCGCGGTTGGCATCGTTGGTGTTTTGGGAAAGGATGGTGGATACCAGCTCATCCAAAGCAGGCAGAGGATTGCGCCACTGTGGATTCCCAAAGTGATCGATTAACTTTCGATGTACCAGGAAAGCGCGTTCAGAAAGCGATGCATTTGCACCAGGATTCATGGGATATGTAAAATTACAAATCAACAAGCTTTACGATTTTTGTTTCTGTAAAGTGAAGCAGGGGCGGGCGCGACCTACTTTCAACTTGCGCCAGTTGTAAATGGGATATTCCGGTCCAAACTCTGCCAGCGATTCCATGTCTATCGAAGAAAGCACGCCAAGCTGACGCAAAATTTCCAAGCCCACTGCCCGCCGGGCTCTGCCGGTACTATCGCCATCCGAGATTTTATAAACAATCCCCACACCCGGACTGCCGGGGCGCAATACCCCCGGCATTAATCCAAATGCCTGGTAAGCCTCAGCGCCGGTTTTTGATACCAGCCCGCCTCGAAACGCCTGCATGATCAGGGTATCGAAGCGCCCCGGACCGCCCACCATATCCGGGTGAGAGGTCATCGCCTCGACAATCAACCGGCAGGCATCAGCGCGGGCGGGTGGTGACACCTGCCCGTTTTGCGGGTCGCACAAACGGGCAAATCCCAAAGCGGCATGATATAAGGGGATGGCAAAAACGGGCGCTGAGCAGCCATCGGTGCCTAATGCAATCTCCTCTTCGGGAAAACGGCACATCGCTGCAAAGGTTGTCAGGATGGTTTTTTGGATAGGGTGTTGTATATCGAGGTAATTTTCGAGGGGCAAATTTTCCATACGCGCAAAAGAGAGCATGCCGGTGTGCTTGCCAGAGCAATTATGGCGGTTAGCCGTTGGTTTCTCGTTCCGGATGCGCAGCGCTTCAGCTGTTGCCTGATCGAAAACCGGGTGAGTACCGCACATCAGGTCTGTTTCAGAAATGCCGGCTTTCGCTTGAATGGCTTGCACTGTGTGATAATGATCGTCGGTGCCGGAATGCGAAGCGCACAAAATCGCACATTCTTTCAGGGTAAGCTGAAAATGATCCTTCCCGCCGCGCTCGAAAAAAGGCAGGGCTTGGAAGGGTTTGGCAGAGGAGCGTAGGAAAGTCACGGTTTGAGGGTCGCCATACCAGGTAAGCAGGTTGCCTAGAGCATCTACAACCGCTGCTGCCCCGAAATGAATCGATTCAACAGTCTCAGTTTTAGGATATGAACCATCTGCCTGAGCTGTACCCCGGGTGAGCTCCAACATGGGAAGATACATCTGTTCCACTTTCATTAATCTATTCTGGTTCCTTCTAATCGTCTGGTTGATTGATCACTGTTTTCACGACTGATTCTTTTTTTTATATGGTCGTATTTATAAATGCATAAAATCACCGCTGCTCTCTATACCATCTTCTTCCTGTTGGCTCATTGGGCGGTAATGCCGGACGTAATATTGGTAGAGTCCCATCCGTAAACGTTGGGCGAATTGCTCGGTTTTTTCAGCAGCAAATCCGCTATCTGCCAGGATATTGTTAATCAATGACTCCGTATTTTCAGGCGGAGCATTACGCTTGGCAAGTCTTTCCAGCCCCTTTAATATGGATTTTAATGACTTATGCTGGGCACGTACTACTTCATTGGGCACCAGCCCGCCTCTGCCGCTGACGATCAGATAATTACTATATTTTGTGGTTAGGTCATTCAGGTTCTCGATCCAGGGGGGCAGATCAGCATTAGCAAGAAACGGCGGCTGGTTGAGCACAACGGCATCGCCGATAAACACAATTTGTTCATCAGGAATAATCACCCACGAAGCACCAAACGAAGGTCCCGGATGGTGCTCTACCACCACCTTTGGACCGCCCCAATGCAATTCAAGACGATCGGTGAAAGTAATATCCGGAGTTGCCCAACGTGTACCGATGGCATCCAGATAGGTTTCCCATTCTGCGCCGCTTTCAAAACCCTGCCCTTTGAACACATTGGGGCGGTTGCGAAAGATCTGGGCGGCTTTCTGATGAGCAATAATCGTACATTCCATCGTGCGGGCACCCAGGGTGCGATCGATGTGCGCATCCAGGGAAATAAGCACCCGGTTTGAGCCGCCGCGTTGGTTGATCAACGATGAGCGCCAGGAACGGGCATCCTCTGGTCTCAGCGGCGAGTCGATCAATATCGTACCAAAAGGCAGCACCAATGCTCCCAGGGTTACTCCGAGATATCCATCTTCGTAGTATATTCCTTGTTTGATTTGCTGCATGATTCTCCTTTAGAACATGCCGGTGAATCAGATATTTTGAGCGACAGATTCAACCGGCAAGGTAAATTTAAAACAAGAGCCGCTGCCCGGGCTGCTTTCCACCCAAATACGCCCCCTGTTTGCCTCGACTGCCAGACGGCAATATGCCAATCCTAATCCAAATCCACGCGGGCCATCCTGTGAATGCAGCCGGGTGAATTTATCAAAAACGCGGCTTTGATCAGCCTCCGGAATTCCCGGTCCATTATCCTGCACCCATATCGCAACCTGCTTACCATCGAATTCCGAACCTAAAATTATCCTGCTTTCAGTTGGGGAATATTTTATCGCATTCTCTAATAAGTTGATCACCACCCTTTTGATCATTTCAGCATCCACCCAAACCTGGGGCAAATCCGGCGAAACTTGAATATTGATTTCCTGTTTTTTGGTCTGCGCGGTCGGTAAAACAGCATCGACCGCTTCCATTACCATCGCCAGAGGTGGTGCAGGTTGAAAATTACCAACGCTGTGACCTGCTTCCAGCCGGCGCATATCCAGCAGCGAATTGGTGAGCCTCTGGATTCTTTCGGTTGAACGAATGGCGATGTTAAGCAAAGATTTTAACGCCGGATCATCGTTTAGAGGAATCATGGTTTCCAGCACATCCAAGCTGGAGACAACATTTGCTAGAGGCGAACGCAGGTCATGGTAAATCATGGATATCAGATCGTTACGTAAACTTTCAATATATTTGCGTTCGGTAAGGTCATGCAGAATCCATTGCAGGTGGGGAACACTCTCGATCTGCACTTCCCGCACATAAACATGAACAGGAATGACATTACCCGTTCGGGTAACAAGATTAGCTTCATATGAAATTGTATCACCCGAGGCAAGCTCCGAAAAAGAATTGCCAACTATGCTGTAATCCACCACTTGAAGATCTTCGATATGCAAATTATGCAATGTCTCGTTATCGCTGCCAGAAAGAATTTCTGCCTGCCGGTTGGCTTCCAGAATGGTGCCCTGCCAATCGGTGATCAAGATGGGATCGATGCTGTCTTCGAAAAGCTCTCGGTAGCGCTGGTGGGCAGCTTGATGGCTCTCGAAGAGCTGAGCGTGGCGGATGGCTGTGCCAGCCAGACCGCCGATGCCGGTGAGCACCAGCAAGGCATCTGGTGCAAACACCCCCTCCAGCGGATTGAGCGCCTCGAGAATACCGATCACTTCACCGCGCCAACGGATGGGAGCGCAGGCAATCGCCCGGGTCTTAAACCCGGTTTGTTTATCCACCCCCGGGTAAAATCGCTCATCGGCACTAACATCCGGGACGATCACGCCTTCACCATGCAATGCAACCCAGCCGGCAATCCCCTGCCCCAGCTTCAAGCGTACCCCGACCACATTTTG
>JAAZNS010000197.1 GCA_012798185.1 Chloroflexota bacterium
AGAAAATTCAAGGTTAGAAGGAAAGGTTGCCGGAAATGCCGTTGCAGTTCAAACCAATCATATAAAAACCGAGTTGTTTGCAGAAAAAATGAACCAAATACGGCCAAAGCTTAAAAAACAAAGTGGTTTTGGAAATTTACTTGGAGATTTGTTTGCAGTAAAACCAGGTTTATTATCGATTGCACAGAACGACACCTTGATTTGCCGTTGCGAAGAAATTTGTAAGAGTGAGATCAGTGCAGCCATAGCATCTGGCTGTGAGAATGTGACATGGGTGAAACGCATGACACGTGGAGGCATGGGGATGTGCCAGGGAAGGACCTGTGGACGGATCGTTTCTCAATTGATAGTTCAGCAAACAGGAAAATCTCCTGATCAGGTATACCCCGATACAACTCGTCCTCCCCTTCGTCCAATACCTTTAGAAGCGCTTGAACAATAAACCGGGAAAATTAATTTTAAGATTCAAGCGAGAATAATGAATGGAAGCGCTGCCTTTATCAGTTGGGATTATTCCAAATCCTGTTTCAGGATCGGATATACGTCGATTAGTTGCATTAGGCACTGTTTATGGCACCCAGGATAAAATTAATATCGTTCAAAGAATTCTGGTTGGATTATCGGTAGTTGGAATTGATGTATGTTACCTGATGCCCGACGCATATCATATAGGTGAGGCAGCGCTTTCCCGTTTACCCAAACAGTTAAGAGATTGGCAGAATAAAGTAAAAATCATAGATATGCCGGTAGAAAATTGCGCTGAAGATTCGATCTATGCTGCGAAGCAAATGAACGAATTAGGCGTCGGTTGTATTATTGTGTTAGGTGGAGATGGTACAAGTCGGGTAGTAGCCAGGGGGTGTAAATCAACTCCGATCTTGCCCATATCCACAGGAACGAATAATGTAATTCCATACCTGGTTGAAGGTACTGTTGCCGGAATGGCAGCCGGTTTTGTGGCGTACCATCCCGAATTGATTCCGGAAATATCCTATCGCAGCAAATGGTTGAATATATGTATGGATGGTAATACCAGGGATATTGCTCTGGTAGATATTGCCATTTTAAATGGGCAAGTGATAGGAAGTAAAGCAATCTGGCAGCTGGAAGATTTGGACGGCGCGATTTTTACACGAGCAGAAGCCAAAACCACAGGTATTACCAGCCTGGCAGGGTTTTTCACTTCGCTTTCACCTTTAGAAAGAAGGGGGCTTTATCTTCGCTTTGGCGAACCTGTTATTTGTCAAATTAATGCCCCTCTTGCGCCGGGTTTAATTACTTCAATAGGTATAAAAGAAAAACGAGATTTATCAATCGGTGATTGTATAACAGTCACAGGACCCGATAAATTATTAGCATTGGATGGTGAACGCGAAATTTTAGTTAGCAAGAATCAAACAGCAGAAATATATTTACAAGCTGATGGTCCTTGGGTAATCGATGTATATAAAGCGTTAGAGTTAGCTGCGCAACGTGGATTTTTTATACATTGAGGTATTTAAAAAAGGGATCCAGTAATTGAGGTATCCGAGAGTGAAATTTATTTAACTTTTTCCGTGAAAACTGAAAGCTGAGAGCGAGTAGCTGATAGCTTTATAATTATAACGGTAAGATAACTGGAAATGTAATTCATATTATTATCCACATAGAGAAAAATCAGATGTTATTTAGTCTGGTATGGCGATTAATATTGAGAATTGAGAGGAAATAACATGATGCGATTGATTGGAAAAGTTGCAATTATCACTGGAGCTGGTCAGGGGATTGGTCGGATTATCGCAATGCGATTAGCTGCAGAAGGTGCATCGGTAGTAATCGGAGATGTAAATACGGAAACTGCCTGGGAGACAGCCCAAGAAATCGAAACCAAAGGCGGCAATGCGGTTTCTATAAAATTGGATGTTACTAAGCGTAACGATGTAGAAGAAATTACTCGTTTAGCGTTGGAGAAATTTGGCAAGATCGACATTTTAGTAAATAATGCCGGAATTTATCCAAATTCTCCGATTGTGGATATGAAAGAAGAAGAATGGGATTTGGTTATGGATATTAACCTGAAAGGGACATTCCTTTGTTCGCAGGCAGCAGCCAGGCAGATGATAATTCAGGGGAAAGGGGTGATAATTAATATCGCTTCTGTGGATGCAAAAACCAGAACGTTAAAAAATGCACATTATGCAGCCTCAAAAGCAGGTGTGATTAGTTTCACGCGAACCTTAGCCGGCGAGGTGGCGGAACATCATATTCGTGTGAATGCTGTTTCCCCGGGATGGATCGCAAACGATCCTTCGAAAGTCAACACTCAGCGATGGCAAGAAGCAATTAAAGATATTCCGGTTGGTCGCTTGGGTACTCCAAATGATGTGGCAGAAGCAGTATTATTTTTAGTGTCCGATGCCGCCAGTTATATAACCGGCGAGGTATTGGATGTAAACGGGGGGATGGTAATGGATTAAAAGAGAAATAAAATAAAGCCGGGTGTTATCTATAAATCAGAAATGGGGTACACTATAGGGAGGAATATTGTTATTAATTTTGAAATAACAAAGTTAATCATCGGATCGGGAGCAAAAAATGAAATACGTCTCTGTGAAAGAAATGCAAACTATCGAGCGACAAGCCGATGCAAGCGGTTTGAGTTATGCGCAAATGATGGAAAATGCTGGAAAAGGTTTAGGTGAGATAGTGGATAATGCGTGTAGGCATTATATTAATAAGAAGGTAATTGGTTTGATTGGTTCTGGTAATAATGGGGGCGATACGCTAGTTGCATTAGCTTATTTAGCTCAGCGAGGTTGGGAGACTACTGCGTATATTGTAAAGGCGCGCCCGCCCGATGACGAATTGGTGAACAGGTTGACTAACGAAGGTGGAAAAATCATTCATGGAAATAATGACACGGAATATCAACAATTACATCATGCTTTGGATCGAAACTCAGTTCTATTAGATGGTATATTGGGAACAGGGTTTCGCTTGCCTTTAAAGGGTGATATTGCTGCCATTCTGGATTTCACGAATCGATATATAACACATCATGGGAAAGAAATAACAGTCATTGCAGTAGATTGTCCGTCAGGAGTTGATTGTGATAGCGGAGCAACTGCTCCTCAAACATTGAAAGCAGATATTACTGTTACCATGGCAGCTATTAAGGCTGGCTTATTAAAAACACCGGCATTTCAATTTGCTGGTGATATTCAGGTTGTTGATATTGGTCTACCCGAAAATTTACCTGTTTGGAAACAAGTAAAACGTGTTGTACCAGATATTGAATATGTTAAATCAGTGATCCCTAAACGTGATTTAGAAGCCCATAAAGGGACATTTGGTACTGCCTTAATAATTGCCGGCTCGCAAAATTATACCGGGGCAGCATTACTGGCTGGCAAAGCTGCCTATATTTCCGGGGCAGGTTTGGTTACCCTAGCAATTCCTGCAGTGTTGCATTCATCTATTTCGGGTCAATTTCCAGAAGCCACCTGGTTATTATTACCAGACGACGCGGGTTCAATCGCAGAAGCTGGAGCAGCGAAATTGCTGGAAAATCAACAAAAGGTTACTGCTATGCTTGTTGGTCCAGGATTTGGATTACAACGGGCTACTGAGAAATTTTTTAGCAACTGGTTACAAGGGATTTCTCAACAAAATAGAAAAACTCCATTAGTTATTGATGCAGATGGATTAAAACTTCTGGCTCGGAACGAAGGATGGGCGATGATGCTTCCAAAACTTACAATATTAACACCCCATCCTGGAGAAATGGCAGTCCTAACCGGCTTAACCGTTGATGAAATCCAAAGTGATCGTTTAAATATTGCTGAAAAATATGCCCAGGAATGGGGGCATATAATTGTACTAAAAGGAGCATTTACTGTTGTCGCCAGCCCTGATGGGACAAGCGGTATTGTCCCAATAGCGACACCGGCGTTGGCGCGAGCTGGTTCGGGTGATGTGCTTGGGGGAATTATTTGCGGATTGCGTGCTCAGGGAATGGAAGCATTTGATGCTGCCCTGACAGGTGCCTGGATTCATGGCAAGGCGGGGCTGGCTGCGGCAGATGCTATGGGAAGCACTGCTGCTGTTTTAGCTGGTGATATATTGATGGGCTGTGTAAATGTTATGGCAGATATCGAAATGAATTGATATCTCTAACATAAAAAAAGGGCTGTCCTTTATGCAATCTGTCAATCTTAGCAAAGCGCAGCGTTTTATAATTGAAAATTTCGCTTAGCTCAATATGACGTTTTTACTTTTCGGTCAGCCCCATGAATTTATCAAATACACTTATGCTTCTGAAGGTTCTGTTGGTGGGATATCGCTTTCTGCAGCCGGTTTGGATCGTTTGATAACCTTTTTACCTGCCTCGATAGCGCTGCCAACACGGCTTTTTTGCTCTTCTAAAACTACCTGCCCTTTTTGTTGGAAATCAGCTGCTTTTTCCTTGGTAATCCGGGCAAGTTCTTCAGCCCGGGCACGGGTTTCTTGAATCGCGACATCTGCACGAGCGCGGGCTTCTTCAAGTGCTTTTTCGGCTCTTGCTCGAGCTTCTTCTGCTGTTTCTGTAGCTTTGTCCTTGAGCTCGATGCTTTTTTCTTTAATAATTGTACGGGTTTCTTCACCTGACTGGGGTGCGTAAAGTAATGCAACAGCTGCACCAATTAAACCGCCGATAATAAAGCCTGCTAAAAAAGTTCCAAAATCGGAATCGTTTTCTGACATAGTTTCCTCTCCTGAGCGTTTATAATTTTGATTTTTTACCAATTCCCACAAGTTTTAACATTTGTTGAAATCCTGCTAAATATTCATTCAATTTCATAACAGGTTCTACCAGGTTATTACTCAAGAAAATCGAAGTACCTTTTAAAGTATTGACTGTTTCATTTGTGGAATTAATGATTGGTTTGATTTCATTCTGGAGTAAATTTAACAATCTGGCTAATTGGATCATTAAAATTATCAGGGTTAATCCAATAATAAATGATTCCACAGCCATAAAAATGATGAAGATATCTCTTATTTTAGTGGTATCAGTAGATGGTTGAAGTAAACCCCAAACCGCGAAACCGATGATCGATAAAATTAATATCGCGATACAAATGCCGATGATAATCATTCGCCGTTGTTTTCGCAGTTCTTCTTTATTTGAAGAATTGGATTGAGTTGTATTATTTTCTTGATTAATTACTAATTCATCGGACATATAGATATTTTACCATATGTCCGTGTCAGACAATTCAGATATAAGGAGTAAAACATCTCTATTATTGTCTTATTGGGATTGATCATCATTAATATATAATCGACCACATTTTTTATTTTAATGGGCTTTTTATGACATTTGTCACTTGAAAATAATCACAAAATTTTGTAAGCTGATGTTGATATCGGAAAATAACCCATAATATTATGTCTAAAATCGACGATATTGATCTGAAAATCATAAATTTTTTGATGGATGATGGCAGGATGCCCTGTACGGAAATTGCCAGAAAAATTGGTGGTATTTCGGAAAGAGCAGTACGATATCGAATTGATCGACTAATAAAAGAGGGGGTTTTTCAAGTATGTGGAATCGTGAATCCTAAAGCGGTGGGATTTTCTGTTGTTGCAGATGTTTTTCTGGAAGTAGACGCAGATTCAATTCTTGAAGTAGCAAAAAAAATGGCAGAGTATGAAACGGTTAGTTATGTCGCCTGTGGAATTGGGGAAACTGATGTTAGCGTTCAGGTTTTCGGACACAATAATGAGGAGATATATCAATTTATTACTGAAGTGATTGGTAAAGTAGCCGGTGTGAGGAAAACCACCACTTCTATTGTGCCGTTGGTACTAAAAGACGTTTATCAATGGCGGATTCCAAACAAGAAAAGCTCATAGCTAAATAAAAAATATAAATCAATCCTAATTCATCGGGCAGGAGATATATCTATGGGAAAAAGAAATAAAATGAGCCAGGAACTGCAAACCCGAGCGATGGAAGTGATTCCATTGGGTGTCCATTCTAATTTTCGATATTGGGGGGAAGGCGTTACACCTTATGTTGATAAAGCAAAAGGCGGATATTTGTGGGATGTCGATGGCAATAAGTATATTGACTATCGTTTGGCTTTTGGTCCAATAATTCTTGGTCATGCATATGATGAGGTCGATAATTTTGTTCATAAAGAAATCGATAAAGGTTCATTATTTGCTATGACTAGTGAATTGGAGATTGAAGTAGCAGAAAAAATTGTTCAGTTATGCCCGGCGGTTGATATGGTTCGATTTGCCTGCTCGGGAACTGAAGCCACCATGCATGCTATTCGAGTTGCCAGAGCATATACAGGACGGGAAATTGTTATTAAATTCGAAGGGATGTATCATGGATTTCAAGATTACACCCTGTTTTCCACGTATGCTCCAGCTGAAGCCTATGGAAATATAAACAATCCTATACCAATTCCGGCAAGTTCTGGCATACCAAAAGCATTACAAAATCTAATTGTAACTCTTCCATTCAATAATTTTGAAATTTTAGATAAAACTTTCAAAACCATTGGATACCAGGTAGCTGCGGTGATCACGGAACCATGTATGGGAAATTGTGGCGCTGTAGAGCCCGTTGAAGGCTTTCTGGAGTTTATCCAAAGTAAATGCCAGGAATATGGCGCTGTTTTTATTTTAGATGAGGTGAAGACAGGATTTAGAATAGCACGCGGGGGAGCACAAGAATATTATCACTTGAAACCAGATTTGGCGACATTTGCAAAATCGATCGGTAATGGCTATCCTCTGGCAGCTTTTGGTGGGAAAAAAGAAGTAATGAGTATTATTGGTCATGGGGTAGCACAGGGAGGTACTTATAACAATAATAAATGTGGTGTTGCTGCCGCTTATGCTACTTTGAATTGTATTCAAACACAGCCAATAATTGAAACAATTCAAAAGCGCGGCATGCGGTTAATGGAAGGCATAAAAGATATTTTTACTAAAGCAGATATTCCTGTTCATATGAATGGTTACCCGGCAATGTTTTCATTCGCAGTTGGACCGGTGAAACCAACGAATTCGCGTGATTGGAATAAAAGCGAAAAAGAATATTACCTTAATATTATTGGCAAGTGTATAGAGAATGGCGTAATGCCTGATCTGGATGCTCGAGAGCCATGGTTTTTATGCTATTCTCATTCTGATAGTGATATCGATGAAACCTTGAATGTTATGTCCGATGTCATTAAAAAGGTTAAACGATAAGAACATCATTTCTCGATCAAGAGAAAAAAATAAGATTGGAGGCAAGTGTGGCTGATAGAACTAAGGGTATGACTGCCAAAAAGATGATTGATCTAAATCGGCAGTTTTCGCTATTTTCATGGTCTATTCAGGGAAAGACTAACCCAATTCCTGCCGTTGGCGGAGAAGGGGTATATTTTTGGGATGCGAATGGAAAACGGTATATCGATTTTTCGTCTCAATTAATGAATTTAAATGTAGGTCATCAACACCCAAAAATTGTTAAAGCTATTCAAGATCAGGCAGCAAAACTGGCATTTGCTCATCCGGGATTTGCAACAGAACCAAGAGGTTTATTGGGTGAAAAAATTGCGCAGGTTACTCCGGGAAACCTTAAAAAGACATTCTTTTGCCTAGGCGGCGCAGAAGCCAACGAAAATGCTATAAAAATTGCAAGAGCATATTCCGGAAGACACAAAATTCTATCCCGATATCGCTCGTATCATGGCGCTACTCATGGCGCAATTGCTTTGACTGGAGACTATCGCAGACTCCCTGTTGAGCCCGCTATGCCCGGAGTAGTTCACTTTTTGGATCCCTATTGCTATCGTTGCCCATTTGGATGGACAAAGAAAACCTGTCATTTAGAATGTATTAAACATGTGGAAGAAATCCTATCATACGAAGGTCCAGATAGAGTAGCAGCAATAATCATGGAAGGTGTTACCGGCTCTAATGGATTGATCGTACCGCCAGAAGAATACTGGCCTGCGATTCGTGAGATATGCAATAAATACGGAATTTTATTAATTTCTGACGAAGTAATGAGCGGCTGGGGGCGAACAGGAGAATGGTTCGCAGTAGATAACTGGAAAGTTGTTCCAGATATGATCACAACTGCCAAGGGTATCCCCTCTGGATATGTACCTCTTGGAGCAGTCATAGTATCAGAGCCGATTGCGAATTATTTTGAAGATCACATGTTATGGTGTGGTTTGACATATAGCGGGCATCCATTAGCCTGTGCAGCCGGTGTAGCAACGCTGGAAGTATATGAAGAAGATGGTTTGATTAAGAATGCAAAATTATTGGGTAAAAAGCTGGGGAAAAAATTGGAGCAATTGAAAAAATCTCATCCATCGGTTGGCGATGTTCGTTATATTGGACTATTTTCCGCCATTGAGGTTGTGAAGAACCAAAAAACAAAGCAACCACTAGATCCTTTAAGTGAAGTTGATTCTTTCTTAAAAGCCAATGGATTATTCACGTTTATCAACCATCACATAATTTTTGTTGTTCCTCCCTTATGTATCAATGAAGATCAACTTGATGAAGGATTGAATATTATTGATAAAGCCTTGGCTATATCCGATGCGCAGGTTGATAAATAATATCGATGTAGGTGAAACAGATGACCGAAATTTATAATTATATAAACAACGAGTGGATAAAATCTTCTGCAAACGAATTCGTAGATATCATCAATCCTGCGACGCAGGAATTATTAGGACGCACTCCCCTGAGCACTTTAGCTGAGCTGGATAAAGCTGTCCAAGCAGCAGCTGCAGCAGCAAAAGATTGGCGAAACACACCTGTAACAGAGCGTGTGCAATATTTATTTAAAATTAAAAACCTGCTTGAGGATAATTTTGAGGATATCTCTCGAACGATTACTATGGAATGCGGCAAAACATTAGAAGAAGCCCGCGGCGAGATGAGACGTGCCATCGAAAATGTTGAAATAGCGAGTGGAATGCCAATTCTTA
>JAAZNS010000198.1 GCA_012798185.1 Chloroflexota bacterium
GCAATTGTCGAATTCTCATTTTCCAAGTATTATAGAGTTTGTTAATCGGCATGGTTTCCTCCTGTTTTTGGTTGTGCAAATTTTAGGAGTACAAAAATCGTGCCGATTAATCTTTTTATTTTAAAAGTGTATGGTGGCTAGAAATTATATATAAGCATATAACTTTCTGTAACCATGGTTAATGAAAAGCGCAATATTTATTACAAAACAGGTTACGCGGTTATTCGAAAGGAGGTTTGCTATTATAAAAAATCACATGATTGTTTCCCGGGGTAGAAGAGATCGCTGCACCCAGGAAATATTCGAGAAAGGAATTTAGCATGGCATCCATGAAATCAGATGTTGTAATTATTGGGGCTGGCTCTACTGGTTTATCCACGGCTTATGAATTAGCTAAAGCAGGAGTGAATGTGATTGTGGTTGATCGAAACCTGTTGGCTATCGAAGCCGCCGGAAGAAATCCGGGTGGAATTCGCCAGATAGGCAGGGATCATGATGAAGTGCCGTTGATGGTAGCAGCGATGCGCAGATGGCACAGTCTTTCAGATGAATTGAAGAGCAACCTTGAAATAACCGAAGATGGTTATCTTTGGGTGGCATTAAATGCTCGCGAATTGGAATTACAACGAGGTCTTGCTGAGCGTGATGCAGCATTTGGCATAAAAGAATTTGTTTATGATCAATCTCAAGTAAGGGATTTAGCGCCTAATATTTCGGATTTTGTTTATGGCGGTTTGTATAGTCCGACTGATCTTATTGCCAATCCATTCCTGGTAGCAAAAGCATACCATGCAAATGCCGAACGATTAGGAGCCCGTTTTCTCTTTCAGACAGAAGTTATTGGATTACAAATTGAATCTGGATCTATCCGCGGCGTAGTAACCAATAAGGGAACAATTTCTACGCCGTTGGTTATTAATGCCGCCGGCCCATGGGCAGACCGTATCGGTGAAATGGCGGGATTAAAAATCCCCTTAACTCCTTGCCCGAATCAATTCATATTAACCGAGCCTGTACCTAAAATATTACCCCCGTTTCTATTAATTAGCGGTATAGGCGTCTGTCGTCAATCAGCGCGAGGAAATATATACATTGGCAACACGAACACGCCGGGCGGCATAACGGGATTTAGCAAAAAGACAAATTATGGGGAAATGACCAGGACGGTCACTAACCTCCTTAAGATAGTGCCGGCTTTTCGTGGAGTAAATATTATTCGCACCTGGGTAGGCACAATCGATTTTAGTCCAGATGATAACTTTATCTTAAGCAAGGTGGACGAAGTTCAAGGATTGATACTAGCATGCGGTTTTTCTGGGCATGGATTTGCGTTAACGCCCATTATTGGCCAACTCTTAAGTGAATTAGTTGTCAATGGCAAGACTTCTTTGCCTGTAGATGCTTTCCATTTCAATCGGTTTAAAAAAGGATTAGAAGAAAAGGCAGGTCATTTTGCTCACCAACATATGGACGCAGTATAAGATGGTTTTAATTCAACGGGGTTGTGAAAACTCCATTGCCTTAGGAACAAGCAGCTCAACCAAGGATTATGAGAAAGGAATCCCGTTTTTAGGGTAGGGAGATTCCAATATGGATACAACTTACATCGTAAAACAACTTCTAAATGGTTTAGCGGCAGGAAGTATATATGCATTAGTTGCAGTGGGATACAACATGGTTTATGGAATATTGGAACTTATAAATTTCGCCCATGGTGATATTTATATGTTTGGGACTTTCATCGCGTTAACCCTTTTAGTTGACCATTTTCCGATACCTGTCGCAATTATTTTGGCTTGTATCGCGGGTGGGTTAATCGGTATGATAGTAGAAAGGGTAGCTTATCGCCCGGTTCGTAATGCTGCCAGAGTTGTACCGATGATCAGCGCGGTAGGCATTGCATTAGTATTTCGTAACCTGGCTCAATTGATTTGGGGAACTGAGACACAACCTTTCCCCGAATTATTCACCCCCCAAATGATCCAGGTTGGTGAAATCCAGATTAATAGCTTACAGATTGTTGTTTTAGTGTTGGCGTTATTACTTACCGGTATATTTGCCCTAATAGTAAACAAAACAAAATTAGGAAAAGCCACGCGTAGTGTTGCGCAAGATATCCCTGCCTCTCGATTGATGGGTATAGAAGTCAATCGAATAATTCAATTTGTATATTTTGCAGGAGGCTTTTTCGGAGTTGCGGGCGGGATTCTTTTCTCAATGACATATGCAACCTGGATAGGTATGGGATTTTTAGGAACGATGAAAGCCTGGATTGCATGTATCATCGGCGGGATTGGCAGCCTGAAAGGCGCTTTTATTGGTGGATTATTACTTGGAATTACCGAAGCATTAATTTCCGGTTTTGTATCTTCAGCATATCGGGATGCAATTTGCTATGGTTTGGTAATGCTCATTTTAGTAGTCAGACCAATGGGAATTTTCGGGCGTCAAACTGCGGAGAAAGTGTGAAGCAATGGCGAAGCAACTAACCACTAAAAACGTAAAAAACAGCAAACCATTATTAAAAACATGGCAATTTTGGCTTGCAGTAATTGGAACCGTTGTTTTAATGGCAGTTCCTGAAATTGTCGATAACGATTATATCTTTCGCATCATCATATCAGTGATTATCGATATTCCATTGGCGTTATCACAGAACTTGATCACTGGGTTTACAGGGATGCTCACCTTGGGACAGGCAGCTTTTTATGGCATAGGCGCATATACATCGGCAATAATGGTGATGAAGGTCGGCGCTCCGTGGCCGGTGGCATTATTGGTAGCCGGTTTAGTTGCCTGCATTTTTGGGATTTTACTTGGGTTCCCATGTTTGCGTGTAGGCAGCGATTATTTAACTTTAATGACAATCGGTTTTGGTGAAATTTTTCATATTGTGGCTTTAAATTGGATGGATCTTACAAGAGGTCCAATGGGTTTACCGGGTATACCTTCACCACAAATAGGGTCCTTCGTTTTCGATAGTTCACAAAAAATTTACTTCTTGTACCTTGCCATCAGCATTTTGTGCTATGTGTTCATGCATCGCCTTACAAATTCACATATTGGTAGGGCATTAATTGCTATTCGCGAAGACGAAACAGCTGCCGCAGCTATGGGTATAAACGTTTCTTATTATAAGGTATTGGCATTTGCTTTTGGCAGTATGTGGGCAGGAATATCTGGTTCGATGTTAGCTCACTTCCTGGCATTTGTTGGACCAATGACTTTTACTTTAAATGAGTCTCTTGTCCACATGCAGATGGCAATTCTTGGAGGTTTAGGTAGTTTACCCGGATCTGTTTTAGGCGCTGCCATACTTGTCAGTTTACCCCAGGTTTTCCAACCGCTTTATGAATACCGAATGTTAATAAACGGTTTGTTGATGGTTATTCTGATGGCGTGGAGACCGCAAGGAATAATGGGAAATTCGGCTGCCGTAAAAGCAACAAAGACAAATTTTATAAACACTATACGCCGTTTTCTGTCTTTGTCTTCGAAAACCAGTAAAACAATGCCGCCGTCGGCTTA
>JAAZNS010000199.1 GCA_012798185.1 Chloroflexota bacterium
GATCAATTACATGCCCGAGTACTATGATTGGGATTGGGAAACACCGAAATCGGTGGGATGCACATATGGCGGCACACTGTCTTTCGAAGTCAGTGAAACAGGTGCTGATTTTGTTTACAACAGCTGCGCTTTCTCCAAAGGTTTTGTACTCGACGGAACTGGCACTTATGTTGATGAAAGCGGAGATTTCACCATGGAGGTTGCAGTCAGCGGCATTGCTGAAGGAAACCTGGTTTATACCCATTTTTATGACGGCGGTTATAGTGTGACCGGCGAGTATAATGGAGAAACGATTGAATTGAGTAAATAATCATCATTTCGGGCGGCGGCGGATTTTTTTTCTTACGAAAATGAGGATTACGCTTGACCCATTTGGGATGTGATGATAAAATCCCCGCCGCAATAAGAACGCCCCCATCGTCTAGGGGACTAGGACGCAGCCCTTTCAAGGCTAAAACCAGAGTTCGAATCTCTGTGGGGGCACAGAAAACTGCAGGTTTTTAAAAAAGGCAGGGGCTGTCCTAAAAGTCGATTTTGTCATGTTGAGCGTAGCGAAACATCCCTTTTATGTAATGAATAGACCCTTCGCTTCGCTCAGGGTGACAGCCTACTTTTAGGACAGCCTCTACTTTTTTATTTTAAAAATCAACCATTAAGATATTTCGTTTCCTTGCTTTTTAATGATTTTATCAGATGACCCTTATCACTCATTACGCCACACTGAGACCTTTGTGCTTTTTCAAAAATTGAAAATATATAAATATCCAACCTCCCTTTTCTTCAGATATTTCCACCAATATTTATCTCTCCCATAATTCACAGGTGTTTAGAGATGCAGGTGAGGGTGAGTAGAGAAGAAACCCCTTGATTTTTACCTTGTTCCTTGTTCTTATTTTGTATTAGGTATTTATATCTTCATTGCTTGACTTGCTAATCTAAATGATTAAAAATATGCCTCGTTAAAACTGAACGTCAGCAAACATAGATATATTTTATAATACGAAGCATAAAGCCAAAATGTAAAAGACAAGGATATTAATCCCGTGACAAGGAAATTTTGGCGAAATTCTTTTTTTCGTCAAGCTATTCGAATAACCCTATTGAGTTTAGCTTTGATTCTGATTTTATTCCCGGTTGATAACGCTCAGAGTAATCAGCAGGGAAAAGATGAGCCTGAAATCGAAGAAGAGTTAATGGCGCAAATTCGACGCGATGGCAGTGTGGGTTATTTGATTTATTTTGGAAATAATATTGACCTTTCTCCAGCTTATAGCATGGAATGGGAAGAACGAGGGAATTTTGTGTATAAGGCGCTGCAAGAAGCAGCCGAAGAATCACAAAAAGATGTCCGTGCATTTCTCGATGAGCAGGGTGTATCATACCAATCCTTTTGGATCGAAAATGTCATTATTGTAGAAAAATCGAATTTCAGGTTATTCAATCAATTAAAGACATTTCCGGAAATCGAGTCGCTGCGCGCCCGCCGTATAATGACGGTAATCGAACCAGTAAAGGAAAATGATGCCAGCAGTGTTTTAGGTATCGAAGAAAATATTGCCCATGTGGCGGCTCCGGATGTATGGAATATGGGTTATACCGGTAAAGGAATTATTGTTGCTAACATCGATACAGGTGTGCGCTATACACACCAGGCGCTGCGCTCGCAATATCGCGGTAATTTGGGCGAAGGCAGTTTTAATCATAATTATAATTGGTGGGATCCTTACGGCAGTTACAACTCCCCGGCAGATGATAACGGCCACGGATCACACACCATGGGTATTATGGTTGGCGATGATGGCGGCAGCAACCAAATTGGCATGGCGCCGGATGCAGAATGGATTGCATGCCGGGCATGTGCAGGTACTTCATGCACTGATGAGGCTTTATTGGAATGTGCCCAGTTCATAGCCGCTCCCTGGGACTTAAATAAGGCAAATCCCAATCCCTCGAAGCGCCCTCATATCGTCAATAATTCGTGGGGAGATTGTTCAACTTCTTATGATGATTGGTACCAGGATGTTGTAGATGCCTGGCATGCCGCCGGAATTTACCCGGTATTTTCCAATGGGAATGCTTCTAATTGTTATTATTCTTATCCACCGGGATTAAATACGGTGGGTAATCCGGCAAGATATGGCAATGTTACCGGGGTGGGCTCCAGCGGGAAAAGTAATGGTCTATATGCCTTACACTCCAATTGGGGACCAACGGATGACGCCGATACTGTCAATCCACGCGGTTATCCTTACCTAAAGCCGCAGGTTATTGCGCCAGGGGTATTTATTCGTTCTTCTTATGCCACCAGCGATGCTGCTTATGCTAATTTAACCGGCACGTCGATGTCAGCGCCTCATGTATCGGGATTGGTTGCCCTGATGTGGGATGCTGCGCCATGCCTGGTGGGTGATTATGCAAATTCTGAAACGATCATCGAGGAAACAGCTAATCCTGTACCGTATAATTCCGGCGGCA
>JAAZNS010000200.1 GCA_012798185.1 Chloroflexota bacterium
ATAATCCTTGACAGATAGCCAGTGGTGATTACAATTGACAAAATAATAAGAGCGGAGGACGGTTTATGGAAGACACATTTGAACAGATTAAGGCCATTATTGTTGATTTACTTGGTGTGCCCCCCGAAAAGGTGACGCTCGATGCACGGGTGAGAGAAGACCTGGAAGCGGATTCGCTGGATCTTGTAGAATTGATCATGGCACTCGAAGATAAATTTGGCGGTGAGATTTCAGATGAAGATGCTCAAAAGATCACCACCGTCGGTGAAGCGGTTAAATATGTGGAAACACATATGTAATATCTAATAATCTATTCGACTAAATCGAAAAGAAATTAGGGCTGCCCTGAACGTAAAACACGGCAGCCATTTTTTATAATAAGTGGATAAGAAGAAATATATATTGAACCGAATAGTCATTAGGAAATAAAAAATATAATTAAGGCATGGGGACTCTTTAAACCCCATGTCTTAATTATTTTTGAATCTAGGATATTAATTGAGCAATCAAAAATTGAAAAAAAGTAAAAACTGTTATTTAATACTCTGTCCATATCAAAAACTTGAAAGATGATGACTAGAGATTTAATTATAAAATGCTGTGTTTTAATGATAATTTCGTTTTTCATCCTTAGTGCCTGTTCATCCAGTGACACACAACGGGTTCTTACCTCGAAAAATAGTCCAAATAAGCCAGATATACAAGCACAACCATTACCCACACCTTCACTTGAAAATGAAAGAGACGTGCTGATTGTTTCAGCGAACGAGGGTATATATATTAATAAGGATGGCAGTCAAATGAGAGCCATCCTGGATTCAACGAATGATGTCAGCATTGGGGGATGGTCTCCGGATGGCGAGAAAATTATTTATACCGAATATTCGAATAGGGTAAATATGATAGAAGGCGAGCCGGTATCACCCAGCTATTCAATCAAAACGGTAAACATAAATTCCGGGGAGATTGTCCAACTGGTTCAAGATGGTCAGGATGATGTTTCCACACCTGCTGCTCCATCTTATTCACTGGATGGTTCTATAATTGCCTTTCAAGGAATCTTAGGAGGAGCGTTTAATATTTTTACCATTTCTCCTGACGGGAAGAACTTGAAACGAATCACTAAAAATGACTCCTGGCAATTTAATGGGCCTTATTAGAATCCAGATGGCATTAATCTAATGGTATTTGTCAGTCCTCTCGAAAAAGATGTGGGGGATTCTTTTTTAGGATTAATCGATTTGAATGGAAATTTGATCCGACATTACGATAATGTGAACGGTTATATTACTTCGTGGAGAAAGATCCCCTGATGAAAGGAAAAAAAAGCAACAAAAAAGGGTTATCCACTTACTGATATTGGATAACCCTTTTAAATTATTTTTATCTCTAAAACAAATTATTAAGATTTAAGTAAGAAAGGAATCTCCTCCGGGTGGCTGGCAACTTTTACACCGGCAGACTGAAGGGCTTTAATTTTATCGATTGCTAATCCAGAACCACCTTCGACAATAGCGCCCGCATGTCCCATGCGTTTTCCGGGGGGAGCAGTGCGCCCGGCAATAAAGCCCACCACAGGTTTAGTCATTTGGTCGGCAATAAACTCAGCGGCTTTTTCTTCGTCCGTTCCGCCAATCTCTCCAATCAAAACGACCATATCAGTGCGTGGATCTTCTTCGAACAGCGCCAAGGCATCCAAAAAGTTGGTGCCGTTTATCGGGTCACCGCCAATACCCAGGCAGGTACTCACGCCCATATTCGAAATTTTCAAGGCATAAAGCACCTCATAGGTCAGCGTTCCAGAGCGGGAAACAATGCCCACATTACCAGGGATGGCAATATCACCCGGAATAATGCCTACTTTTGCTTCGCCGGGAGTGAGAATGCCCGGGCAGTTTGGACCGACCAGACGAATGCCTTTTTGATCCAGGTAATTGCGCACGAGCATCATATCCTGAACGGGGATCCCTTCGGTGATGCAGATCAATAAGGGAATTCCAGCATCGGCAGCTTCGAATAATGCGTCGGCGGCAAATCGAGCCGGAACAAAAATAACGCTGGTATTAGCGCCGGTTGCTTCAGCCGCTACTTTGACGGAATCGAAAACAGGGATTTTACCATCCAAAACCCATTCACCGCCTTTTCCAGGGGTTACGCCGGATACTACATTGGTGCCATATGCAACCATTTGTTGAGTATGGAATAAACCTTCTTTACCAGTGATATTTTGGACAAGTAATCTGGTATTTTTATCGATTAGGATACTCATTGAACCATTCCTCCTGCTGCCAAAGCGACCGATTTCTTTGCAGCATCTACCAGCGTTTCTGCGGTTATCATTTTAGCGTTTGCAAGGATCTGCCGCCCTTCTTCGGCATTGGTTCCTACCAGGCGAACGACCATCGGGATTTGTGTTTTGATATCGTTCAATGCAGCAAGTATTCCTCGTGCCACTTCATCACCGCGGGTAATTCCTCCAAATACATTTAGTAATATTGCCTTAACGTTTGGATCGGATAAAATTATCCGCAATGCTGCTGCTACTTTTTCTGCGCTGGCGCCTCCACCAATATCTAAGAAATTGGCTGGCTCACCTCCGAATAATTTTATAATGTCCATGGTGGTCATTGCCAGCCCTGCGCCATTAACCATACAGCCAATATTTCCATCGAGTTTAATGAAAGATAATCCATATTTGCGCGCTTCGATTTCTGACTGAGCTTCGATATCCAGGTCGCGCATGTCTGCAAGATCGGGATGGCGGAATAAAGCATTGTCATCCAAAACCATCTTGCCATCCAGGGCAATTAAATGTTTATCTGAAGTGATAACCAAAGGATTGATCTCTGCCAAGGTGGCATCGCAGCCAGTATAAGCATTCCACAATCCATTGGCGATTTGCCCAAAAAGCCGCCAAAGATCGCGAGGCAAATCGATGCTTCCTGCAATATCTCTGGCTTGGTAATCCCGTAATCCTAAGAGCGGGTCGATGTGGATTTTGATGATCTTTTCTGGTGTGTTTCGGGCAACTTCTTCGATATCAACACCGCCAGCAGCCGATGCCATCATGACTGGTTTACGAGCAGCGCGGTCGTTGGTAATACCGAGGTATATTTCTTTTTCAATACTGGCAGCTTCATCGACTAATACTTTTCTTACGGGCAATCCTTTTATTTCCATAGAAAGGATTTCCGTAGCGATATCTTCAACTTCGTCGGGATTTTTTGCCAGTCTGATTCCGCCTGCTTTTCCTCTCCCTCCTACCAACACCTGGGATTTTATAACCACTCGTTTACCCAATTCTTCGGCAATATGTTTCGCTTCTTCCGCAGAGGAGGCTACTCTTCCCTTTGGAATCGGGATGCCATACTTGCTAAAAATTTGTTTGGATTGGTATTCATGCAGTTTCATTCAGATCGCCTCTTTCTTTTTGATTATTTCTCAGAATAATCACGCTGTAGAAATAATATTATGGTGAACTTTCGATTTGAATCGGTAACATGATATTGAAATGCATAATGCGACTATTGCCTGCATCGGTTAACCATACACCACCTTCATGATCGACCGCTATGGATGCAGGCATTCCAAAATGCTCTGCTTCGGTTCCATAATCTCCCCAGTATTCGATGAAATCACCTTGTGTAGTGAACACAAGCACCCGATAACTTTCTGGATCAACTGCAAAAAGATGATGGTTATTATCTACTGCAATATAGGGTTTATTATCCAACTATTGACCATACCAAGCGGAAAGTTCCCAGCTATGGGTTGGATTATATTCACCGGAAGGATCAACTTCGAACACTTGAATTCGCTGATTCCAGGTATCGGCAACGAAAATTTGTCCTTCGCTGTTAACAGCGATTCCGACCGGTTCATCGAATTGTCCGGCTAACAGTCCAACTTCACCAAATTGACCAAGAGCTGTGCCTGAACTATCAAAAACTACGATGCGTTTATTACCGGTATCGGAAACATACACCTTTCCATCTTGAGATATTGCAACATCGCGAGGTCCCCAATAAGAATAAAAGGTGTCTGCCTGACCCAGGGCTCCCCACATTGAAATAAATTCTCCATCTGCGGTAAATTTTTGGATGCGGTGATTCCAGGTATCTGCGACAAATACAGAACCATCCTGCCCGACCGCAATTCCCCAAGGCTGGTTGAACGTTCCTCCAGGAGCTTCGCCGGCATTGATATCAGCAAAACTTCCCCACACATGAAGGATATTTCCTTGAGTATCCATATGCTGGATGCGGTTATTTTCTGTATCTGCGATGTAAAGTGTGCCATCGGGTGCAATGGCAATATCATGCGGGCGTTGGAATTGACCTGGTTCAACACCAAACGATCCAAAGATTTTATCGGCAGTTAATGTGACCTGTTTCCCTTCGTATGGATCGGCAACTACTGCCTCAGGTGAAACGCTAGTTCCATAATTCCATATTTTTGCTACGATATCTTTGCGGATATAGAGACGCATCCGCGCAGCAGGATTCCAATTTGGTAAGCTCATGTCTTTTCCGGTAAGCTGCCCATAAAGCGAATAATCCCGATTAAGCCATATTTTGAAAATGGCAACCCGCATTTGAGGATTAGACAATGCCTCTTTTATTCTTGCCCATGTAAGACCAAAGTAATCCTGGTTGGGCCACCATAAGCGGATGTAATCGAATTGGTAGTAAGCCTGGCCAACAATTGGTTCGATTTTTCCGAAATTTGCATCTCCAACCAAGATCACTGGAGCATTACGCAATTCCTTGGTGGGGGTATCGGCATAATACATTTGATTGGAGTAATTTCTTAAATACCACCAATACGGATATGTGGTTTCGTTATCGTAGGCAACTTCCAGCGCTAATCCATCTGTTGTCCGGCGTGAGATTTCCTCGATTTGCGCTAGAGCTTCTTTTGGTCCTCTGGCTGAATGGGCATATACCAGGTATTCTGTGGCATTGTCATAATTGATATACGCTGCCATGATAGCCGTGCGCGCGGTAAGGACAGCTAATAGAGTAAAGCAAAATAATCCGATTACATGAGAAAATTGCCGGGGTTGCCAATCCTTTATCAGTCTTGTCAATCCGATTCCGGCGGCAATGAAAAAAATAAGTGCAGCTAAAAAGGTGCTGGTTGCACGCAGTTGTTCTAATTCTTTGCCTTGAAAGGGCAAATTTGCTCCCAACAAACTGCTTAAAATTCCTAATCCGCTGCTAAAAAAAACGGGTAATAACAAGATTACCAAAATCCCCCTTTGTTCAAGGAATGCCTGCCAATTGATACGTTCAATGATTTTTCCTATCGCCCAGGCAGCGAATATGATCAGCGGTAATGCGATGTGTACTGTAAGCCAGGGCATTTTTTCACCAGCGATCGTATATGCTGCCATCGACGAAACGCACCAAAAAACTAAAAGCCAATAAAACGTATTTTCCGATGATGGTTCGTTTTTATTTTTTGTTGTTCGTTCTTCATTGTCAGCTTCGTTATTATTTTTAATTCCCCAATGTTTTGGTATCCCCATAAAAAAACCTGTGATTGCACCTATCAAAGGAAGATATTCATAGAATGGAACTTGTAATCCTACATAAAAGTACCATGGCTGGCTGCCTCTTTCAACGCCTTGTTGCTCCAACCAATATCCTAACGCACCAAATAAGCCAGTAATTAAACCAAATCCATTGGTGAAGAAAGTTGTATAAAAGACCGTAAATATTGCGTAGAAAACCGCTGCATTAACCAGCCATAATCTGGGATTCCACAATAAGCCGATAGCAACAGCGATGAGGATTAGGATTATTAAGAAGATAGCATCGAAAAGAATTGTTTGTGAATTTTGATAATCAATTGGGTTATACCCCAACAGGCGCACAGGGAATGCTCCTAACATGGGCAATACCATGGATAAGAGGACAATGATTAAATTGAAGGACCGTTCTGTGCGGAGTTTTGTCCATGTGAAACCGCGAATTAAAAAATAAAGGCTGACAAAACCTGCGATTAAGCCAAGTACCAGCAAAGTAATCAATAATATTCTGCTTCCCGAAAGCGAGGTTGAATTGAATAGTTGATCGGGATTATCA
>JAAZNS010000201.1 GCA_012798185.1 Chloroflexota bacterium
AAAAATCGAATAATTTTCTAAATTATGGACGAATTCCCCAAATGCGCACCATACCGTCGTATGAAGCAGATGCAAGGAATCGGTAATCGGGGGAGAATGCAAGAAATTCTACGCCATGTAAATGCCCGTCCAGGGTGCGTAATAATTCCCCCACATCCATACGCCATAATTTAATCGAATTGCTGAAATAACTCTCTCCTGACGCCAGGATATTTCCATCGGGATGGAAGACTAGGCTTTCAATGACGCCTGTCGATTTCATGGTTTTTAAAAGTTGACCAGTTTTGGCATCCCATGTTTTTATTGTTCCGTCATAATGACCTGTTGCCAGGGTTTTGCCATCGGGGGAGAAAGCCAAACTATTTACAGCCCCTGTAAAAGAAGTAGGTATTTTATAAAGTAATTCGCCGCTGTTTACATCCCATATTTTTATTGCGTATCGATCGGGAACAGAAGCCAGCATGCCTCCTGCAGCTGAATATGCAATTTCCAGCACAGTGCCAGTGTAAAGCGTTTGGGAAATTTCCCAGGTAAGCGTACTGCGAAATTCGACAGAATTATTCGAATAATCGGGGCTGGTGAAGGCAGCTGCCAGAATATCCCCCGTAGGGGAAAAGGCGATTGCAGAAACCGGCCGGGAATCGCCAAATGCGCCCCATGAAACCCAATTGGGTGCGCGCCATAACTGAAAATATCCGGTGTAACCCGTAGCAGCATCACCCAGTCTATGGCTAGTAGCCAGCCACCTGCCATCTGGACTGAATGAAAAACCAGTTAGACCTTTTCCGGTTTGGATGTATCCGATTCGGGTTTGATACTGCACATCCTGGATCGCGATTCCCTCTGAAGAAGCGATTCCCAGTGAATTACTCGAGGGCAGCCAATCCATGTAATTAATGATTTGTTCCTGCCAAGTGGTTAGACCTGAAACACTCCCAGCGTTTTCAATAGAAATTGGTGGGATGTTACCAGGTAGAGCATTGCCCGGTAAAACGAGAATTTCTGGCGTCGGAGTAGGTGTTTCGGTAGGTGTGGCTGTAGGTGTTGGCGTCGATGTGGTTGTTGGCGAGGGGGTTATTGTCCTTGTAGCTGTTGCCGTTGCTGTAGGTGTCATGGTTGCAGTGGGGGTCGGTCTTTTTATAACCGCAGATAAACTGCAACCGGATAAAGAAAAAGAAATCAAGATAAAAATCAGTAGATAAAATTCGATGCTTCGGAAGCGCATGAGATTAATGTCTCGCAACAATTGGAAAATAATACTTGGCAGGGACGACGACATTTGCCCAGGCTAACCGGCGTCCGAATGGATAAGTTAAATCGGTACGTGAAATTAAGATGCTGCCCGGAGCGCTTAAGTTTACTCTTCCGTGATAAGTGATTGTAACCTGTTGATCTGTGGGAATTGAACCGTGCCAGATGAAACCAGATGTGTTTTCTGATATGGTACCCAGGCTGGCGGTGACCCACGATGAGGAAGTTGCTAAGCCTATAGGGAGTGTTTCGGTGATAATAGTATCTGCGTTCACGACGCCGGTGTTGGTGCAAGTGATGGTATAGAATAATTCGCTGTTTAATGCAGCTTCTTGTCGGTTTACCGCTTTTTCAAGGGTGAGCCAGGGAACATCAACTTGAATCGGCGCTTCATTAACCACAACTAAACCCTTTTGATCGAAAAATTGTGCTGTCAGCGGCAATATGGTGCCATCGGCAATATCCGTTGATAATTGTAGCATTGCCCCCATTGATAGCGGATACCCGGGGATGAGATTTCCATTCCAAACTAAAGTATCTGATATTGGATTGTAACTCCAGGGCCCCGTCACACTGCCGGAAATTACCTCGGTTTCGGGTAAAAGTGGAAGAAACGCTGAAACACCAGTCATCTGCTGATTGGTTGCCAACCCCAAGGTAAGGGTGATTGGAATTTGCGATCCTTCTGCAGCGGCTTCCGGCGCCATTAACCGGCTTTCCCCGAATGGACTTAACCAGAGGATGTATCGATTGAGGATAGAATATAATGCCTCATTACTCAATGTTTCGAGTGGAAAAGAAAAGAACGCAGTCCGCCAATCGGTCGAAGGCTGGATTATTCCAATGGTGTACTGATGCTGATCTTGCAGAATCGCTGAATTCGGATTTTGGGGCACGATTCTATCGCTCCAATTTCGGAAAGGAAAATCAAGATCCCAAGGAATAGGATGAATATTCAATGGGTTATGGTAAGTTGCCATCACTTCCGTAGAGGTAATGGTAAGAGAAGCATTTGCCACCCCGAGGCGATCTCGAATAAAAATATCCACGCCATTAACATCCAATAAATCCTGGCTGGTCAATAAAAGACGTCCCCCCCGATCCAGATAACTGGAGAGATTTTGTTCATCTTGTTTTGCCAATGGCAGATACCAGTCGTAGCCTGTGGTCCATAAAGTCAATGGGTAATAGGATAATGTGGAGATTGAAGGTCCGGCATTTCCACCAGTTTCTAACAGGTCATAGGGTAATTCTAAAGTTTCCAGCGTTTCAGTATAGCGGTGCTGGTAGTTATACCATCGTTCATCATCGACTATTAACACTGGCGCAGGCGTTTTCGCGGTGATGGTCAAGGTATGACTGATTTGAGGCGCATGGAGGCTGGTGATTTGTATCGGGAATTGTTCGATGGTATTTCGTAGCAGATTGTTTGGAATGCTGATTGTCGGTGTGATTGTAGTAAGGCTGCAGCCCGGCAGGGTAATTTCGGTTTGGGTTAAAAATTGCTGCCCATCGGATAGAATAAACCTGGTCTGCCAATCTCCATCGAGCAGCTCGATGTGATAAGTATCAGGCTGGACGCCCGTAGAAATTAACTGAAGTGTTTGACTGACCTGGCTGCCCGGTTCACCGATCAATTTTTGTGAATTGCTTTTCACTTGCAAGCCATAATCATCGGGCGGCTGCTCAAACCATTCCAGGATATTTTGAAGGACTGACAACCGTGCTGAACTTGGGCCAACACCCTCCAGACCAAAACCAAGCCAGGCAGCTTTATAGGGTGTACAAGTTCCGGCAGTGATACCAGCAATGGTTTGGTCACTGTAGCGTAATATTGGCTGGGTTAGGATTGAATCCTTGATAACCACCGAATCTGGTGCGGTTTGTTGTTGGGCGCTGTCAGATGTGTTAACTGAGAGAGATGTTGATGAAAGAATTCCTTCTCCACTCAGCTCATTTTGAATTCCCTCTTTCGAGAATTGAATACCCATCTTATCATATAAATATGATTGCACCCCAGGAAAGCTTTCTCCCCCAGCATCCCAGTAAGCCACATCCTGACCGCTGATCAAAAAACTGCCTCCTGAAGATAAATAAGAAGAAATCACCAGCGCATTATTGATCAAGCCTGGCGAATCTTGAGGAGCAGACCATACAACAACATCGTAGGGTGTAAGGGTATCGTTGGTTGGGCGGTCATCATTTGGCGAGAATTGACGGATTGGCAGCAAGGTATATGGATAATCCAACGCTTCCAGAGCTTCTTCATAATAATGGATCTGACTTTCGTAATACCATGCACCACTGTCTATTAAAAGGATATTTGGACCAGGTTTCAGTGTAGCATCGGTTTGTATAGCTGTTCCCGCAGTAATTGTTGGCGTAATGTGCCCGAGACGGTGGCTTTCAGCAAAGATGCGTACATTCCAATCTCCTTCGGGTAAAGTGAGGTCGAATATCCCTATATCAGGATCTGTTTGAGTTTGTATGGGTGTATTTAGAACAGTAAGTGTCGCTGAAAGCGGAATGCCTGAAACCTGGTCAGTAATCCAGCCATAAACTTGCCCCACAGACTGAGCAGTCAGAGTGATATTGGACTGTGTCTGGACATCAGTAAAAATGGAGATGCCATATATGGTTTCCGGATAATATCCAAAAGCGTTGCCGGTCACATCATATAAACCGGGGAGCAGCGGCATCGAAAAACTCCCGGATATATTGCTTGTGGCGGTAACGGTTATTTCTCCATCCCGGCGGACTGCAGTAATTACACCGTTAACAATACCGCTGCCATCCAATTTAACCAGTCTGCCGGTCAATTCCCCCCGGGTTGTGACAAGCATTGCCGCATTATATGCATCGACCAAGCCCCACCCTGTATTATTGTTTGGGATGACAGAATCGAGCGGTTCAGCGGAGGATAGCAGCACATATTCTAATTCATTGGGTGTCAGATCGGGTTTTGCTTGCAGCAATAAGGCAGCTACGCCGCATACATGCGGTGCAGCCATGCTGGTGCCGTTTGAATAGGCATACCCTCCCCCCGGGTAAGATGAACGAATTTGAACGCCAGGGGCAACCAACTCGGGTTTTATTTCGCCCCAGGGGCTTGGTCCACGGGAAGAAAAAGATGCTACCACCTTATTTTGATCGACGGCGCCTACTGCCAATGATTCAGGATAACTGCCCGGGCTGGAAACTGTGGCGGGATCAGGTCCATTATTGCCATTCGAGAATACTGCTAATATTCCAGCCGCACGAATCGCTGCCAAATCGGCGCGGTAGCGTGTATCACCGCTGATATCGGAGCCCCAGGAATTGTTGATTACATCGGGCGCCAACGATGGGTTACCTTCAGGTGCCAGAATCCATTGGAATGCCGCGTGAATCCAGCTTTCATAGGTGTATCCCTGGTTGGTAAATAGTTTTACTGCAATCCACTTTGCCCCAGGTGCAACGCCGATCCGATTGCCTGCTCCGTCATCTCCCAGAATAGTTCCCATAGTATGCGTCCCATGACCATTCCCGTCGCCGGGATATACATAGGCTTCATTGGTTGCCACATACCAATTCCCAAAATGGACCGAAGCGCCTTTAGGGTTATATCCTCGGTATTTCTTTATCAAAGCGGGATGCATCCAATCTACACCAGTATCCAGATTGGCAACGACCACGCTGCTACCATCTAATCCAAAAGATTGTTCGATGGATAAAGCGTTGATCAGGGTAAGGTTATACGGATCGGAAGTGACGCTATCACTCGCTTCTTCCAGCTGAAATTCGGTATCCTGCAGGGTTAGTTTTTCATCGAGGCGGATCTGCACCACTTTTTCCCACTTTAATACATCATGAATCATTTCTGGTGAAGCTTTTAATGCAATGATGGGGCTTACCCAAAATGAGCGAATATTCCCGGCAGTTCCTCTTCTTTCAGCTTGTTCTAATTGCATAAGAATCGATTTGGATTGGCGTGTTGTTTCAGCGGCAAGCTGCGTGACAAGCTGCTCTCGATGGGTAATTTTTTGCCCACCAGTGACATCTGAACCCGATGCCAGAATGGCTTCATCTTCCCTCTGCCATTCGATAATAATATCGAACATTTCTGCATCGGGATTTTCCTGGATGGCTCTCAGCAACGCTGGGTGAATTACTGGAGATGCCTCTAAGTGTGCTTTATTTGATTGCGTTGTGGGTTGATATACCGCATTGTTTGCTTTGGCGTTTATCCTAAATAGCACAAAAATGCCAGCCAGACCAAGAATAAACGAGATACAGACTAATAAGATACGGCGCAAATTTTCTTTCCTCAATGAGAGTTCATCGTAACTGATCGACCAAGCTGGTTAAACAGTTACGGGTAATAATTTTATTAACTGGATAATTTGACAATTGTAACTCCTTCGCCGCCTTCTTTATCCTGGCCGGCTTCGAAAGATTTTACCTGAGGATGGTGTTCCAGCGCCTGGCGAATTACCGTACGCAACCTGCCGGTGCCTTTACCATGGATGACTCTGACAAAGGGTAAACCTGCCAGGTAGGCTGAATCGAGGTGGCGTTCCAGTAAATCGAGCGCGTCATCCGCACGTTGACCGCGCAGATCCAGCTCGAATTTGGGTTCGCTTGCGTCCATAGGAATTGCTGAAAGAGGTAAAGATGATTTTGGCGCGGAGGATTCTCCAGGAGCGTTGAATTCCAAATCATCCAGGCGGGAACGAATGCGAACGCTCCCCACTTGCACTTCTACCTCTTCATCATTAATGGTATTCACAGTGGCTTTGACATCCAGAGAACGCAGACGAACTTTATCACCTGGCTGCAAGGGACGATTTTGAGGTAAAAATTTATTTTTTCGCCGTTTGATTGGTTTTTCGATCTCTGCTTGGATGGATTCGATTTTTTCTTCGATTGGTTTCAGCAATTCTAGCGGTTGTTTTTGCCGGGTCAGCCAACGGCGAGCTTCACGAAGCTCATTTTCCAATGCTCGAATTTTATTTTCCGTTTCATCTCTGGCTGCTTCAAGAATTGCTTGCCGTTCATCTTCGATTTGTTCCAGTCTTTCGACCAGCTCCTTACGTAATTGTTCTGCTTCCTGGCGAGCGGAATCTGCTGCGGCTCTTGCTTTGCGAGAAAGATCGCGTTGGCGGTGAATTTCATCCAATAAATCATCAGCACGCAAGTCTTGGGGGGTCAGCTCAGCTCTGGCAGCGGAAATTATCGGCAGGGGAAGTCCAAGCCTTTCGGCAATGGAAAGCGCGTTTGACCTGCCGGGAATGCCAATGACCAAATGGTAAGTTGGGCGGAGACTTTCCAGATCGAATTCCACACTGGCATTGACTACACCTGGCGTAATATGGGCAAAGGCTTTCAATTCGGGGTGATGAGTGGTCACCAGTGTGGTAACACCCTGATCGAGCAGGTGGGTAAGAAGGGCTCTTGCTAATGCAGCACCTTCTTGCGGATCGGTACCCGCGCCCAATTCATCCAAGATGACCAGTGACCGGCAATCGCATTGTTTTAAAATGCGGATTATGTTGGTGATATGGCTCGAAAATGTAGATAGCGATTGCTCGATGGACTGTTCATCGCCAATATCGGCAAAAATATCATTAAAAAAGCTGATTTCTGACCCCGAATGAGCAGGTATGTGCAGCCCGGATTGCGCCATGAGGGCAATTAATCCTACGGTTTTTAATGTAACGGTTTTACCGCCAGTATTGGGCCCAGTAATCACCAGGACGTAGGTTTTTTCGTCGAGTTCCACATCGATAGGCACGACCGTTTGCGGATCTAGCAGCGGGTGGCGGGCTTGCAGCAAACTGATCCTGCTGCCAGGGTGGCGAGTCGATTCGGATTTTTGTTTTTTGGAGAGTGAGAAATCGAGCAGCTTAGGTTCGCTGGCGTTGATTGCCTCGGCATAGCGGGCGCAGGCTAAGACCAGGTCGAGATTTGCCAGGACTTCCACAGTTTGAGAAATCTCTGCAGCAAAATTTTTAACCTGGCTGGAAAGTTCTGCCAGAATACGGCGTTCTTCATCGCGCTCATCCAATTGTAGCTGTTTGTTCTGATTGTTTAATTCGACAACCCCCAGCGGTTCGATGAATAAAGTAGCCCCAGATGACGATTGGTCGTGAATAATTGCTTTAATCCTGCCTTTGAACTCCGACCGCAATGGCAGGACGTATCTGCCTTCTCTTTGAGTAATCAACGCTTCCTGCAAGAAGGGCGTGAATTTTGGGTCGGATACCATACGTTGTAACTTGCCTAATAATCGTTCTCTGGCGATGCGCAGCTCACTGCGGATGCTGGAAAGCTTTGGTGAGGCCGAATCTAGAATTTCGCCATGATCTGATATTGCATGGCTGATAGAATCGACCAATCCGACCGGATGAGGTAATTGTGTGATCAAATCATAAAGGCAAGGATATTGAAAAGCTGTTTTTTCAAAGGTACGGGTGAGGCTGCGGGCAGCTGCCAAGGTGGATTTTATATCCAAGAAGTCGATAGGTGTAAGCACGCCGCCAATTTTCGTCAATTCGATAGCTGCCCGAATATCCCGCGCTCCGCCAATGGTTAGGTCGGGGTGAGTTATGATAAACTGACGAGCTTCACGAGTGAGGGATTGGCGAAGGCGTGCTTCATCGATATGGTTGGCAGGGGTTAAAGAAAGAGCTTTTTCGGTGGATGCAGGGAAAGCAGTATATCCCGCTAATATTTCAAGGACTTTGTCATATTCCAGGGAGTGTAATGTTTTTTCATCCATATATCGTTTGAGTGTACCATAGGGTAGAATTATGGGGGAGAGGAGGGAAAAAATAAATAAATTTTGCTAAAATATCAAAACTGTTAAGTTCTATTGATATTATTATGATCCATAATATAATCTAATTATAAAATATTCTTAATAAAGCTTTATTTATATTATAATTTTTTTGCTTCTCCGGATGGAGGTATTATTTATTGTGGTCTTCGATCAACCTAGAGGCCAAGGAACCACAGAGTACGGCTTGACCATCATGCTAGTGGCGATAGTAGTAATTCTTATTCTATATTGGCTAGGACCCGCCATAGGCAATTTGTTCAGTAATATCGTACATAGTATCTGAATTCCTTGTAAACCGTACGCCAATCAGTTATAATGTCTAAGCCCAGATCGGGTGATTTGGGCGCGTAGCTCAGTCGGTTAGAGCGCACGGTTCACATCCGTGAGGTTCGGAGGTTCGAGCCCTCTCGCGCCCACAAGATTTTTTAAAAATCGAGATTTCAATACTGCTTTCCCCAACGATCTTAAATTTTATAAAAATCAAATAATTGTTTCCAAGGTGAAGATTTATTTTATCAATTAGTTGGTAACGGTAAATCTTATCTAGTGAAGCCAAAATTTTCGATGTTTATCGAATTTATGGTGCTCCATTTTATCCTTTCCTTACTAATGATCGAGGTAAGGATATCGTGGGAATAACTCGTAGGTAAACCAACTTATTCGATTGCTCCTCCTTGCAGCGAGGATATTTCTATCTTTAATTCAATCGCTTGCGTTTTATCGAAAATCCTTTTTTTTAACTCAGAAGGTTTTTCGTCCCATCCTTATCGGTAATTAATCAACAACGTTATAATAAGCATATTTTTAGGAGTCTGAAATTCATACACTGAATTACTTTTAAACCGTGATTTTTTTTCGGGGGAAGAGATGAGAAAATAAACCTCAATCACTTTTGGTTTAGTGTGTGTGGTTATGGCACTGACATTTCTCGCAGTGCAACCCATGCTGGAAGCATCACTGTTACTAATACCAATGATTCTGGTGCTGGTTCTCTACGGCAAGCTATTCAAAAACGCAAGTTCAGGTGATACCATCAATTTCAATCTTACGTACCCTGCCACCAACACCTTAATTTCTGGTCAACTGACAATCGGTAAAAACATTACTATTAACGTTCCAGGCGCCGATAAACTGACTATTAACGGGAATGATGCAAACCGCGTCTTTTTTATCGCTGAAGGTGTTAATGTGACTCTCTGATGTTAAAATTGCACATGGTGACGCCAATAGCGGCGGTAGCGGCGATAATGGGGGTGGTATTTATAACCAGGGTTCTCTTACTTTAAATCGATGTGTTATTACCAATAACTCTGCTAAATGGGATGGAGGAGGGGTTTATAATTTCAAAAATGCAACATTTGTTTTACAGGAGAGTACATTTATTGATAACGAAGCCGTATATGGCGGAGGTATTAAAAATCAGAGCGCGACAGCAACAATCGTTAATAGTACATTTTTCAATAATATCGTTGATACACGCGGCGGCACAATAGACAGCGGTTGTCAATTTAGGTACCCAAACAGCAATGTAAATATTATTAATAGTGCGATTATTGGTAATTCTGCTACATTGATCGCTGGTGGTTTGGGAAATCCTTGCAGTTTAACAATATCAAAAAATACAATCGTAGCAGAAAATTTTGGAGGTAATTGTGATGATATGATCTTCCTGGGGATAATAATGGGCCATTGGGAATCATAGCTGGTACAACCAATTATTTATGGGTTGTGGCTAATTTCACGAATAAAATATTCCGTTTGTTGTTATCTGGAGATGTGCTAAGTGAATATACTATCCTTACCGATGGAAGCAATGCTCAATTATTGGCAGTTTCACCGGATGGAAGAATATGGTTTACTGAGATGGACAGTAACCAGATAGGTGAATTAACCCCGCGAGGTGGAAGCCAATATTTACCGGTGGTCATAAAATAAAAAATGATCTTTAGGAGTTAGAGTTCTAGCATCCCTAAAAATAATTTATTATAAGCTGTCAGCGATCAGTGAAAACAGTAGAAGCTAACAGCTATTATTTTAAAAAACTAATGAGACCTTTTTTATAAACACACCCTTCACATTTCGTTCCTGAATTGCAGGCAATAATGGTGAAATGTATTGCTTACCCAGGCATTACCCAAGCCGTAGGGAGCGAGGCGCTGGTTATCCTGCGCCCAGATTTTCTCGTCCTTCAGCGCGTACACTGCGCATAGCCGCTTTGCCAAATCCCATGCCAGGGGGTAGATTTTACCGCGCTTTTTCACATTCTTGACGATGATGGTAAGATAAGCGCCTTCCACCAGGTATGGTTTGAGATCTATGAAAATGCTGGATAATTTTTCTATAAATTCGTCATAATCGTGGATATTGCCCAGGTCGTTGGGATCGTTGGAGTATACGACATCCATCTGAGGTGATTCACGCCTGATTTTTTGGGTTAAAGCGCCGGGCGCATGCAACATATCCCAATAAGGAGGTGAGGTGAGAACATAATTTATCGGGGGAATCTGATGAGTGGAAATCAAACGGCTTATTTCCAGGGCATTACCAGGAATAATTTCTGCGGTCAGGGTAATGGAAGGGTTGTTTCTACTTGTTTTCTCCTCAGATAATAACTGGCGGGCGATGGCAATATAGGCTGGGTTTAACTCGATCCCATAACTATGCCTACCGCTGCGTAATGCTGCCACCAGGGTGCTGCCGGTGCCTGCCATAGGATCGAAAACCACCTGGTCTTTTTTGGTGAAAAATTCGATAAATTCCTGCGCCAGGGTTTCTGGAAATTTTGCCGGGTGGCGCAGCACATCTTTACGGCGCGGCGGTGGGTTATGCACAAACCATGATTTTTGAAATTTCAACCATTCTTTGGGTGTTAAGTCGTTGAGGCGGTTAGTAAAGGGACGTTTAGACATGGCAGTTATGGGGTGACTTCTCGGATGGTCAATTCGGAGAAGCTTACTGTGATGGCACTGTTTTTTGAGGAGCGGGCAAATAAACCAATGACTCCCTCTGGAATAGAAGGATCATTAATCGTGAATTGAAATTCTCCATTTATAAAAAAATGCATTTCTTTTCCTTTGGCCCATATCGACAATCGTGATGAACTGGGAGCGCCGGGTGGCACTGCCCCGCTAAGTGTTTTTGGAAATGGGGAAGAAGCTTTTCCGGCAATATACTTATCTAAACGGACTGATCCATTGCATGATAGTGAAAAGCGGTAGAAGTCCAGTGCAGGCGTAACACGGAAAAGCAAACCATATTCGTCATCACCCCAGCATATACTAGGGCTGGCGGTTATTTCTACATAGAAATCGGTCAAAGTTGGGTTATCACGCAGGGTGTAAAGGTAGATATTTGGCTGGGAGATTGCTAGAGTGATTTCTTTCAGACCAAGCGCCACACTGCCGCTTTCTGATACAGCTAAATCCCAAATTTCGGGCGTTGTGAAATCATCTTCAAAAATCACTGCACCGATATTGGGACGTACATCAACGGTGGGAGTGATCGCCTGGGTGGGTACGAGCGTACTGGTAGCGGTGGGAGGAAACCAAACAATGGTCGGTGTAGCCGTTTCGGGAGGCGGTGGTGATGTTGGCGGCGGCAGGGTGGGCATAGGAGTGGAAAACCCAAGGCAAGCGCTCAGTACGACCGCTGTTGTTCCTAACCCGAAGCAAATAATAAACCGGGAAATATACTTTCCCATATCAGGATAATGAAATAACCTGGTCTCGTTCGGGACCCACCGACACTAAGTGAACTTTCACCTGGCAAAAATCTTCGATACGGTGGATGTACATTCTTGCCTGAGAGGGCAGGTCATCCCAGGAGCGAGCTTGCCATAAGCTTTCTTCCCATCCGGGCATTTCTTCATATACTGGCTTAAAAGAGGGGAGA
>JAAZNS010000202.1 GCA_012798185.1 Chloroflexota bacterium
GATACCGGGAACCTGTTCCAGGGTGGAGACCAGCTCCGAAGGCACGTTTTGGATAATATCAACTTCTCCTGCTAATAATGCTGCTACACGGGTGGATGCTTCGGGAATAACACGGAAAACGGCAGTATCTATACAAGCTGGTCCGACCGGTTCCAGGTCAGAAGCGCCGCCATAGTAATCGGCAAACTTTTCCATGACAATTTCACTATAACCAGGTTGAGTGGACACAAATTTGAATGGACCTGTACCAATTGGGGCTTCGATGAATCCTTGGGTGCCCACCTCTTGCAGGTATGCTGCAGGGATAATCTGCTGGTGAACTAGCATTTGCATGGCTGTTGGGAAGGGAGAAGCAAAGTGCATTACCACTGAGTAATCGCCGGTCTTTTCAATCGATTCTAGCTGGGCAATTAAACCCTTGCGGGGAGATGTGTGCGCTTCGGGGTATTCTATGGCGTTTTCTTTAATAACGCGCTCGTAAGTAAATACCACATCGTCGGCGGTCATTTCCGCCCCATTATGGAATAATACACCTTGCTTTAAAGTAATTTCCAGGGTTTTATCATCTACCCAATTGAAAGATTCTGCCAGCTCATTGTGAACGCCGTTTGTGTTATCACGTGTAACCAAGCCATCGAACATATTGCGGATAACGGTCTCTGTGTTCCGTTCGCGGTGGTCGGCTGGGTCTAAAGTAGTAGGTGCGCTAGAAAGCCCGACGATGATAGTTGTGGGTTCTGCGGCAGCGGGGGCTTCAGTTTCAGCAGCAGGTTCTTCAACGGCGGGTTCTTTAACCGCCTCGGTCTGAGCTGCTGGTTCTTCAACTGGTGCAGGAGTTGCTGCCGGGGCGCATGCCGAAAGAATAACTCCCAAGATCAATACTAAAGAGATTGATATTCTCTTTATTGAAAACATAATACTCCTCCTATCGATGGTTACTTGATGATGGTTGATGGTCTATATTCCTCTAATATTTTTGAATATGATCGTTTCACCTCACATTTTTATAATTTTTTATCCAGGACAACCAGGCGCTGCTTGTTGTTTTTTATTTATTTTGACCGAATATTTTCAAGTTATTGCACTGGATGACCCGATTTCTTGATTTTTATACCTGGATAAAGGCAATTATTTTTTCAATATTCCCATATCCAGTTCAATCAATTCGCGTTTCATTACCCGCAATGCCTGCTCAGGATTGACTTTGCCATATAACCCACCCAAAACGCTGACCAAATAGCTGGCATCCAGGAGTACCTTGCCTGAGGGTCGCAGCAGATATTCTTCTTGGGGATTAAAAATGGCGCCGCTGGCAATCAATGCCAAGTCTTGTTTATAACCTGGTGCTTTCTCAACACAGGCATGATAAATCGTACCGCCGATCAAAAGCACCGTGACGTTATTATTAAGGTAATTCACACCATGCTGCAGAAAATATGTCTCGGTTTCTTTAACGTATCCAACATGTTTTCCTGTGGCGACAGCCATAATTTCTTTCGCCAGGAAAGCATTGGCTGCATTCTCCAGTTGATTGGCAGGAGTTTTATGAGGGTTCTGGCTGATCCAACTCAGGTAGCTACCTAAATCGATTTCTACGGTGCCATTACGCTGAGAGAGAAATTGTGTAAATTGCCCGTCACCAGGTTTAAAGTAATCCGGCAAATAATTCGATAGATATTTAGCCATATCTTCTGCCATGCTGCCGTTTTTAAACCGTTCCAATTCTTTAAGATTCTCGGCATTATATGCCAAGCCGAATTTCCCTTCGACTCTTCGGAAGACCAGCGGGACGTTAGGGGTTTTCAATATGGTTCGCTTAACTTTTCTTTGGGCATCATCGCCGGAAAATTGATACAGTGGGTTATCCAACACATTGGAATAGAAATCGGTGGTTGCCCCACCAATATCGAGAGCCAGGATGTTGCCAATGCCAGGTTCATTCCCATAGCCGCGCGCCAGCAGGTTAATGCCGGTGTATGCAGCTCGGGGGGTTGGTCTGAATGGAGCATCCATATACTCTTCCACAACATCGAAGCCTTTTCCGCGGATGATGACTTTCTGGAAGAGCTCACGGATAGTCTCATTAACTACCTCGATATGGAATTCGTTGATTTCCGGCATGACATTTTCGGTGATGCGGATATCCACATTATGATGTTTAAATATATTCTCAACCTGACCGCGGACATCTTGATTGCCGGCATAAATTACCGGTACACCATATGTCGTATAAGTGGCATAGCGGGAGGCTTCAGCCAGCATGCGTGCATTATGCAATTGGGTTTCTGTATCTCCGCCTTCATCAGTGCCGCCAGCTATTAGAATGATTTCTGGCTGATCTTTTTCATAAATTGAGCGTGCTTGCTCTGGTGTGAGCTTGCCATTATAAGTGCCTACCAGCTTGGCACCTGCGGTTAGGGCTGCCAGCTCAGCAGCAAAACCGGATTCTTCCTCTACCAGGGAAACTGTGGCTACTTTCAAGCCGCCTTTAGCGCTGGAGCTTGGCAGGCGGATATCAAATTCACTCATTTTATCTTTCAGAGGTTTCCAATCGCCGCGTTTTTGACAGGCTTCTAACACCCCCAATCCATTTGCCAGACCAATGCGCAGGTCTTCGATGGTCGTTGGGACATATTTCAAAGAAAAGGCTTCTGTTTTGGTATCGAAAATGCCGATTTTTGAAAATGTACTGCCGAAATCAACGACTAATACTTTTTTATCTGCCACACTGGTAATGCCGATTTCTTTACGGTATTGCATAACCGCACTTTCGTCCATAGCTTCAATTTCTGCATCTTTACCGACAAAAGATTTATCGTCTGCTTGTGTGATGTCTTTGTAGAAGTACCAGGGATATCGTTTCCGGACCAAATCTACGCGCTCGAACTCGCTTTTGACCTTGATTCCATCCCATTCTTCGATACGGCACATGCCGTTTTCAACTTTAGTACGGCAGGCACCAGCCATCTCATATCGGCGATCAACTACTGTAATGTGGGGTCCTTGGAATAATCCGATTTGCAGAGCCAGGTCAAGAGTGTCGCCGCTGATTACCCCACAGGTATGGGTAGGATAATTGGCTTCATCGACAATGCTGAGTAGAAGCTTCTCGAAGTTTTTCTCGGGGTTTTCAGAGGGATCGTGCGCCCAATCCCAGAAATTTTCGGGTGTAACGGGTCCCGCATAACCGCCTAAAATCGCAGCATGCAGCACATTATACATAGCACCTTGCTTTAGCTCCTGGATGCGGGCTTTCATGGGCGGATCGCTCCAGATTTGCGGCACATTACCCTTAATGAAATCCCAGCAAACCTGTTTGGTGATTTCGCAAGACTCGATGATGTCATCGGCGCTGGCTTCATGGTGTGCTTCGGAGTGGGTTACTACATGCAGAATGTCGGGTTCCATGTATAACTGAGTGTAAATACCAAAGGCAAGGTGCCCCTTGGCTTCGTTTAAATTGGGAGGGAAGCTTGGTAACCCAGAGCGTGTTTCCTTGATAATATTGAAATCAAAATGACGGGTTAGAGGTTCAGATAAGTCATAAGCAGCCTTCATTTTCGCCAGGTCATCCATGGCAGAAATTTCGGGCGGCAGTTCGAACATCATTTGCATCACGTAATGTTTTATGCCCTTTTTTAGAGCAATAATGGCGCAAAGCACGTGATCGGTCACCTGCATATCGTCGCTGGCATAGCGCAGACCCCATTGGTGGGGATCGTTGATCTCGCACGGTTTTCCAACACTTGCCCAATATTCGATGGTGGCATAGTGTTCATCGAACGAATCGCGGATGCTGATTGGGCCGCGCCCGTCCAGCTCATTATAGAAAAAGATTGGTACTGCCGGGAAACAGCTATTAAGATGCTCCTGCCATAATTTCGCCAGGGCTAATAATTCGTCAGTACCGGTATAAATACGCGTCATGGGGAAATTGCCGCGCTGAGATGCCTTTTTTAATCGTTTAAGGTCTTCAATAGAACGGATGGGAGCGCCGCCCTGTCCAGCCAAATATTTACTGGGGTCTTCCTCACCTCGGATGAACTTGGCGAGTAATTCCTGGGAGGTTTGATCGGGTGCAAGCGAAACTATTTCGAATGCCTCAGCATCGGCTAATTTTTCGATTGCTTCAATGGTCGGTTCGATGGTCTCGGCAGCAATGCCGATGTGGGCGCGGATGATCGGACGGTTTTCCCGCTCTCGAACCTGTTGTATTCGTTCAACTAGGGAATCAGACCATTGTTGTTGGGCATGTTGACGCGCATGGGTTTTCTTGAGCGCAAACTGCTCCAGCTCCTCCATGGTCACAAAATCATCGGTGATCAGCTCGAAGAAACCCTGGAATTCGGGTTTGTTTTTATATTCTGCTGCCACCGCGTCCAAGTCGAAATGCCGCTCGGCTTCACGAACAAAGCGATCGGGTTCCACTGGAACGCCGGTCATCGCTCGCACTAGGTTGGCTGCAGGGCGTAAACCGCCAAAGCAATAACGTATGCCACTATCACGGGGTCCCAATTTATGTTGAGTTGCCGCTTCGACAAATTCGGTGATCAATTCATCTAGGTGAAGATCGCCAAGGCGCATCGAGACGCCGACTACTTCGGGGCGCGCTTCTCTAATTTTATTGATGACTTCCTGAATGGGTACCGCAGGTCCGAGTTTTACGGTTACATAACCAATACCTTGATCTTCCATCCAATCGGCGAAATTTTCTACACCCAAGTTATGGACGCATTTTCCGATTGCACCAACCATCACACGGCGTTTTGCGTTTGCTTTCTGGGGTAATTCTTCGCTGCTTTCACTTGGGGTTTTCATGAATCTTTCCTCCAATAAAACATTATGGTTAAATCGACTAAGCCTCAATTATTGAATTTGAAGCAAAAGCTTTGACAGTATAGGGTTATATGAAATGGAATGGATATTTTTATCAATTTCGACTATATCCGGAAATGATAGGGTCTATAAGTAATGCATGTCTTGCATGAAATTGTTTATATCAACAAAACCGTAACGCTGCGGTGCACGTGTGTTGATTAAATCTTTCCCTTGAAGGAGCCCTGAAACTAAATACTCTCTCCCCAGGTGAATTTGAGCCCAGTTGAGTACTTGGTCAATTACCGGGGTGGCAACATTTGCCAGTTCTGCTACACCGCGTGTCACCAGCAAGTTATAAGGCACATCTTCTGAAAGGTACCTGGCTTGGAAATCGGGAATAAATCCAGCATCGGTTTTTTGCATAGGCGCCAGCAACCCAGCGTAACTTTGGTTGGTAGCAAAACTAGATTTAAGGGTGCATCCATCAATTATGTTTGCCTGATACGATCGTTTAAGCCACTCGCCTAATGGCCGCACGGCTGATAAATCGAGTGTTGGATAACTTTTCTGCAACTCGGAGCGCAAACTTTGGATTTCATCGCTCATTTGCTGAAGTAGGGACGCGATCTCATCATCTACGGCTTGATAGAACAGGCAGTGTTTATCGTACGGTTTACCATCCCAATTGTGGAATAATCCATACATGATCCCTGGATGGATTAGCTGACCGGTATCTGCCAGCATTAAGCAGAGGAAATTGGGAATTGGATTGATGGAAATACCCAGCAATTCCTGCAACCGGGCAGAAACCGTCACAGCCATGTGAGCTGGCTGTGCTGTTAAATCCACCTGGACTTTGGTTCCTAATATCGTAACTTCTTTGCCATATTGTTGAATACGGCATGCCCATGGCAGGGTCTGGAAACCAAAGATGACGATTTCAGCAAGACGATCCTTAAACACATCTTTAAAACATAGATCAAGCCCGCCGCGGGCAGGCAGCGCGCCGACCCAGGCGCCGGGGGGAATGTGCGGAGCAATTTGTTTCAGGATTGGTTCATGCGCAAAAGCTGGAAGCGCCAGCAGAACCAATTGCGAATCTACCACTGCTGCGCCTGGGTCTCGGCAGATTGCGCTGGGTTTTCCGTGAATAGTTTTTTGGGGTGTATTGACTGTGATACCGTCGTTTAGCTGAATGCCAGTTTGCCATTGTTCGGCTTCGTTTCCGAATGGCAAATACATGCTAACTGAAAGATCTTCCCAACTGCTTAATAGCCCTGCCAAAGTGTGGGCAGCGTTTCCGCCGCCGCAGATTGTGATGTTCGTTGTCATGTCATTATCAGCAGATCATTACCTTGGTATGTTTCATCTACTCGTTTCAGTGATTCGTAAACCTGTTCAGGATTTCTATCGGCTAGTAAAGCTACGAATACGTTAAGTAAAGACATCAGCGCTGTAAGCGAAAGGCTGTGAACAATCCCCTCGGCGGCAATTTCGAAAGAAATATCTGCCATTTGTGCCAGGGGAGAGATGACACTGTCGGTGATGGCAATTACAGGGTTTCCTATTTTTTTTGCATGGGAAACAGCATTGACGGTCATCCGCACGTATCGCCAGAGATCGATGGCGATAAGCAGGTCGTCTGGTTCAATCTTTGCGATTTCAATGGCAGATTGCAGCCCTTCACCCTCGATTGCCAGAGCGTCGAACCCCATGACCTTTAATGAGTGCGCTAGAAAAACAACTGCCGCATGAGAAAGCCCTGCACCGATGATCAATATCCGCTTGGCTTTTTGAATCGCATCCAGGGCGTTATCCAAGCTTTTTTCTGACAGTTTACTGGCTGTGCGCTCGATATTTTTTATATCAGTATAAAAAACCTGTTGAGAGTTGGATGCAGGAGGATTATTTGCACTCATGCGCTTCTGCATTCTGGCAGCTGTGGTTAAGTAATTGGGAAGGTCGGAGCGCAGCGCCTCCTGTAATTCAGAATATCCTTCATACCCCAAAGCTTGAGCAAAGCGCACAACGGTAGCAGCGGTGGTATTGTTTTTTTCCCCTACCTGACTGGCAGATGCATAAGAGGTGAAATATTGGTTATCCAGAATGAAGCGGGCAATTTGCTTGTGTCTGGAACTTAGTTTATCCAACGAATTGGTGATACGCACTTTCAGTGTGTCGGGCTGCTCCAATGAAACACTCCAACAGGAAAAGGTGGCAAATCGTGTGTAACAAACCAATATTATTATCATTATATATCAAAATGTTATTATACGCAATACTTATTACATTAAAATTTTTTGGTAATAAATGTTACATTTGTTTGTTGAGTACTAATTGGCGCGATTTGTTTATAAAAAAGTTATATAAAATAGCAAGGATTGTGGGGCAGTCAATTACTAATGGGAATCGATATACAAGATGGCATCGGTTTTTTAAGCATCAACATCAACCCGACGAGCTTCGGCAGGCGCTATAGCGATTCCTTCAAAATCATATAAATTGGATATAATAAATATCCTTCTTTGTGTCACTAATTCCCTTCATCGTGCATCAAATTAACAGAATCAAAAAATCAACATTGGAAGAGAAAATATGCCTTTATCGCGCATGCAAATTCAAGAATTGCTGGATGAAAACCACGAACATACCTGTGATGGTTATGGCTGTGAACATGTTTGTGTAAAAATCGCGGCGATTGCTGATCTGCCCTCTCGTTTTGGGCAATTCCAGGTAGTAGCGTTTTATAATAATCAAGACGGCAAGGAACACGCAGCTTTTGTGCACGGCGATATTTGGGACGCCGAAGATGTACCAGTTCGGCTGCATTCGGAATGCCTAACCGGCGACGTGGCAGGCTCGCTGCGCTGCGATTGCCGTGATCAGCTCGAAACGGCAATGCGGGCTATCGGTGAAATGGATAAAGGCATCTTGCTTTATCTACGCCAGGAAGGGCGCGGTATCGGGCTGACCAATAAAATCCGCGCTTATGGGCTGCAGGATTATGGATATGACACAGTGGAAGCCAACCTGGCATTGGGTTTCCTTGACGATGAGCGCGATTATTCCATCGCAACGCATATGCTCGATTCACTCAAAGTGCGGTCCATTCGGTTAATGACTAATAACCCAAAAAAGCTAAATGCCCTCAGGGATTATGGAATTAAAGTTAACGGCAGAATTCCCCTAATTATCCCCCCCAACCCTTATAATGCTTTTTATCTGCAGACAAAAGCTAAAAAATCAGGGCACATGTTGGATGAGAGCGGCAAGGAACATCTAATGGAGCAGCGCGACCGACCAATTGTTGAGGGGATGACCGCGGAGCAGATTATTCAATTTGGAGAGGAATGATATGAGTCTGGAAAATCGTGTAGCAGTAATTACCGGTGCAACTGGCGGGCTGGGCAGAGTGGTTGCCCGCAGGCTGGCACAAGCCGGGGCGCGGTTGGCGCTCTTCAGCATAAACCAAAATCATTTGGATAATCTGGCGCTCGCATTAAATTTACCGCTGGAAAGATACCTGACTTCAGCGCTGGATTTCCGTCATCCACAGGCAGCCCGAAAAGCACAGGAATTAACCCTAGAAAAATTCAAACGCGCGGATATTTTGATCAATGTAATTGGCGGATGGACAGGCGGCAAGATGGTGATCGATTTCGAGCCTGCTCAATTCGATGAAATGTTGCAGCAACATTTTTGGACCACTTTACATTTAGCGCAGGCTTTCATCCCGGGGTTTATGGAACAAAAGTGGGGCAGGCTGATGGTGGTGACCTCGCCGAATGCTGCACTGCCTCCAGCGAAGAGAGCACCTTATGCCGTTGCCAAAGCTGCCCAGGAAACCCTTGTTCTGGCAATGGCACAGGAATTGAAAGCAAGCGGGGTTACCGCCAATATTCTGCGGGTGAGTACCATCGATATGGATCATGCCCGGCTGAGCCAGCCTACAGATGCCAACGCATCTTGGACCTTACCGGAGGAAATTGCCGAGGCTATTCTATATCTTTGTTCAGATGAGGCTGGTATGGTGAATGGGGCGAGGATTCCGCTGTATGGCAGTCCATAAACTATAGGCGCTGTAAGCTGTTAGCTTAAAGTTATCAGATTTCAGTTTTTCCTTCTGTGCTCTCTGCACATCGACGGTTTTTCTTTTAGTTTATCTGGTTAAAGAGAGGATGATTGGCGTTGATCTGCAGCAAATCCCATAAATTGCCATATAGGTCTTCGAATACTGCCACCCATCCATAGGGTTCTTCCTTGGGAGGTCTGACGAATTTAATGCCTCTTTCAACCATCTCGGTGTAATCCCGCCAGAAGTCATCACTGTTGAGAAACAAGAATACACGTCCCCCGGTTTGGTTACCGATGAATGGTACCTGTTCTGGCTTAGATGCCTTCGCCAAAAGCAGGGTGGTGCCATGAGAGCCGGGCGGAGCAATCACCACCCAGCGTTTATCCTGCGCGGGCTGGTAGGTATCTTCCACCAGGGTGAAATGTAGCTTTTGGGTGTAGAAGGCAATAGCTTCGTCGTAGTCGCGCACCACCAGGGCAATGTGGATGATGGATTGGTTCATTGAGACCTCTTTATGGTGATAAAGATTCTATGAGGAAATCAGAAGAAGAAAGGAGCAGACATCAATTGTCCGTGTGCAGATTTTGGCTGCGCAATGAATTGAATGCTATCCATATCAATCATAAAAATGTATTACTGCTTTCCTAGGTTCCTCATAATCCAAGTTGGCATTAAATCTTTTTTGTTATCATTTTTTCTCAGCGCTCTATGCGTCTCTGCGGTTATATTTTATCTGCACGCCTGCATCCAGGCATCCAGAGCGCGGTGTTTAAATATCCCGTTGAAATCCAAAGCGTTCAATTGGGGGCAGAACTGATCCAGCGAATGGAAGCGGTCGGTGTATTCGGCAGCAAAGACCGGTTTGCCCGATTCGATGAACGGTGTCATCGTGACGCACCAATTATCAGCGACGCAGTCTTCGGTGAGCGCCCAATCGAAATAGGGAAGCAGCGCTTCAACTTGGTCGCTGTCATTTTTCAACCCAATGGATAAGCCGCGCCGATGCGCCTGGTTGGCGAGCCAAATATTGAAGGTTAATTGTTCCTGTTCGGTTATGGGGAAACCAGTGTTGTTGGCGTAGCCGTCGATGTTATCCGGTTCCAAACCGTCGAAGCCTTTAGCCGCGCACAAATCGAAGCGGGCTTCTAAAATTGGTCCAATCAGGTCAAGGCGGCGGATATCCAGCCATTTTTCTCCCTCCCAGCCTTCGTAATCCTTGCCGATCACTTCTGCCGAAAACTGGCTGGCATCCGGACGCCACGCTTCCCAGCTGCCTACGTTCACATAACATACCACCTTGCGCCCCTGGGAATGCAGCGCAGCGACTGTCTCGGTATCGTTATCGAAGAGATCGATATCGATCATATGTGTGTCATAGGAGGTGTCTATTGGCAGGTTATCAAGCTGCCATTGCCAGCTTGTTATTACTTGTGGATGCCAGATGATTTGCGAGGCAGCCCCTTGTTGGGTAACTACCGGCAAATAGACCGGGCTGATGGCGGTGGTGATTACCCTTCCCAAAACATCAGTGTTCGCGCCCACCTGATCCCGGAATACCTGCGCCAGGGCGGGGTTATCCTGCAGCCGCATGTGAGTATCGTGGGCTGGATTTTCGTCATTCTGCCACCACTCATTCCACCAGGAAAATCCGATCAGCCTTGACCAGCGCAATGTGGTGATATCTGACAGAGCAGCCTGTGCCCAATCCTCTTGACTTCCCAGAGGGTTTTTATCTGCCACACCAAATTCAGCCAGGATGATGGGCTTATTCGGATCGAGAGCAGCGAGGCGCTGATAAATCTCATCCATCATCGAGCGGAAATCGTTCCATTCGGTTTCTTGAGGAGTCTGCGCGCCATACACACTCGTTGCGAGCCAATCGATCCACTGTGAGCCAGGATAATAATTTTCTAGGCTGTTCCAATCCTGTTCCGGGTAATCGTGGTTATTGACATGGAAAACCCATAGGATATTAAATGCACCTTCCTGCCGGGCAATGTGGATGATGCGGCGATAGGCATCACGGAAGCGCTCCGGACCATCCGGAAATGCCGGATCGCCATAGGCTGCTGTTTCTCCGCCGCCGTTCCATTTACCGTTCCAGGGGAACCATTCACCATTCATCTCTACACCGTATTCGGCAATGAGTGGAGATCCGAAATCACGCGCCGCCTGCATCCAGGTGTGCAAGTCTTGGTCGAAATCCCCATTGAGGAGCGCTGCCAGTGTATAGAGCGGGTCAGCGCCTTCCCTGCCTGCCTCGGAGCGCAGCATGAGACGGATATACGGGATACTGCCTGCCTGGCGGATCCACTCGGCGGTTGCCAGGGGAAATTGTCTGCCGTGGTACCAGTTATGTGAAAAAAATACCCAGGCAGCAGTTTTGCCGGCTGCCTGCTCATACACTTGCAGGTCGTTCAGGGTCAGGTCGTCTTCTTCGCCGGTAATGCCGCCCGGATAGACGCCATGATAAAGCTTGCCGGCGGGAGGGGGTGCAACGCGTAAAATATTATTTATAGCTGCCGCGGGTGAAACTGCCACTGTGGGAGTCGTATTGTAATTTTTTGTTGCAGAGATTGCGATCGTTTTTTGTGAAGGGATTGCAGCTTGTGTGGAAGTTTGCCGGGGAGCTGGTTCTGAGGCTAAAGGCAATGTTTGACATGCCGTCAAGATAGCAATGATGAAGAATGGTATGTGCTTATAGGCTGCGTTTTTTGATGAAGGGTTCATATTTACTGACTTTGGCTGTGGTTAGAATATACGGATATGATCTGTCGGGCATAATCGGCGATGCTTATACGTAGTGCTTCCGGTTCTAATACTTCCACTGCGCTACCAAAAGCCAGCAGGCGGCTGCGGGCAGTTTCCAATGTATCGAAGTTAAGCACGATGGTGATCCAACCTTTCTCATTTGGTGAGCCGGCATTTTCTATCGTATGGCGAATGGAATTGCCCATCAGACGGGGCAATTCCTTCACCAGGGCTGGTGAAATGCGTACCCTGACGGGGTAGACCGGGTGTTCGGCAGCGGTGCGGGCGAGCCAGATACGCCAAAACTCAGCCAGGTTGAAATCCGGCGGACGGGAGAAATGATCTTCGAGTATGCAGGCTTCGATGACCGAATCGATGCGCAGCGCCCGCAAGTGATTATCATGTGAACAAACCAGATACCAAGCATTGCCTTTGGCAACCAACCCTAAGGGTTCAACCACCTGATCGACTTCAGCCCAAAAATGAGGTTTGTACTTGATATGTAACTTCTGCCCTTGCCATACCGCTTGCCTGATGACCTCCAGATAAGGTACAGGGTAAACCTCTGACGATTCGGATTCCCAATCCAGGTAGAAACGCTGGCGGGCAAGCTCTTCTTCTTTTGCGCGGGTTGCCGGCAGAGAAGCGGTAAGTTTTATCAAAGCTGTTTTAAGAGCCTCTCCGGTGCCTAGTTGGATCAATGGCTGCGGGATATTCACCATAAACAAAGCCTGGATTTGTTCGGCGGTTAAACCGGTAAGGCTGGTGCGGTAATTCTCTACTAGGAAGACACCGCCGCCTGGTCCGCGTATCGTGTAAACTGGTATGCCTGCCTGGCTGAGCGCCTGGATATCGCGGTAAATGGTGCGCTCGGACACTTCGAGCTCTTCAGCTAGCTGACGAGCGGAAAAACTACCCCGGGTTTGGAGCAGTAATAATAAGGAAATCAGACGGTCGGCTCGCATATCACTTTTTTGAATTGACTCGATTTTACCAAAAATAACTGACAATAGATGTCATTTATTTTGGGTAATATAAGCGTAAGATAAAGGTTAAAGATTGTGGACTAAATCGATTTCGGTCATTTTAGGATTTTCAGAAGAAAGGAAAAATTCTATGTCAACAGATGTACAATTTGTAAAATTACCTGCTTTTCGAGTGGCTTCAGCATTGGGATTTGGCGAACAGCCTGAAACGATAGCCTGGCGCAAGATTATTTCCTGGATGAGAGCTCAAGCATTATTAGATGATCTTAAAGAACGGCGATTTTTTGGATTTAACAATCCCAATCCTTCACCGGGCAGCCCGAATTACGGTTATGAACAATGGGTGACTATCCCCGAAAACGTCCGGGCAGAAGAGGGCATAAAAATCTTTGATTTTCCGGGCGGATATTTTGCCACGCTGGCATGTGAGCTGCTGCATATTGGCGAAAAGTGGGGCGAATTGGTAAACTGGCAGGCGGGGAGCAATTACCGCATGGCGCAGAATCAGTGCCTAGAAGAATGCTTGACGCCAGAAGTGTTCATTAATGCTCCGGAAGATTTGCAATTTACTCTGGAAAATGTTGGAAAGGTAAAAATGAAGATATATCTTCCGCTGATTGAACCTTGGTAAGTGAAGGCGGGTAACTATTTATTATTAACTGGACTAATAAAAATAAAATACTTTCCTTGACATTAAAAAATCGATAGAAATTTATATTATTGATAGGTCCTTTGTTCCTTTTTCAGCGTAGGTATTTTTCTCCATTACTGTTGTTGGGGCTTTATATCTTTGTGATCTTGTGGTATTTATCGTTTTTCAGATGAACCGATGAATAATTTTTTCTTATTAGATTCTGTAATACTCGAGAAAAAACTATTGATAATGGTTTTTTTCTATCATATTTTGAATATTTTTGTTACAATTTGATAACCCATTCATGCTTCGCTGGTAACCTTTAAATTCGATTTGAATATTTTCCATTAAAATTGATTTGCTCTTGTTCCTGCACCACGCAGAGTAAGAAAATAATCATAGTAACTGCTCAGCCTATGCTGGAAAAGCCCTGAATTATATATCAAATCCAGAAATTTACCCAAGCTGGCTGAGAAGTTATTGGTCATGAATAAAATTTGGTTTGGGAGAAATAAAGGTGTGTTGAATCCATAATTATGCACTGTTCTTGGATCTCTAAAAATGGATTTCAACATGAATGATTATTCGAAATTCACTATTGTCTATAATTGAATTTAAGTCAGTCCACTATTCATTATTTCGATGATTGATATATGTACCGGAATAAATCGATTCTATCGCTGCAGGAACATGATGAATACAGTTTTTCTTAACCTGTATTGTAAGTCTATCCGGCTTTTTAGTGAGGCAGAGTATTTTTATCCGTCAAAAGCGCTGAATCATAAGATGACCAGCGTTTAATAAATCCGAAAAAGTGATCAATCTCAATTGCTCATACGCACGATGGATAACTAGAGTATGTAGAAAATGAGGAACGATGCAAGTCTTAGTTGCTGAAGATGAAAAATTTTCGCGAACTATCCTGACCTCAATGGTGGAAAGATGGGGATATGAGCCCGTCGTTGTCGAAAATGGGCAGCAAGCCTGGGATGTATTGCAAAAAGCAGATGCCCCCAAATTGGTTTTGCTCGATTGGTATATGCCGGAGATGAACGGGTTGGAAGTTATCCAAAAAGTAAGAAGTCAGAGCAATTCCAGGCTACCCTATATCATTCTGTTGACTGCCAATGCCGAAAAGGATGATGTTGTACAGGGAATTACTGCCGGCGCCAATGATTATATTCTAAAACCATATGACCGGGATGAGCTGCATGACCGCATCGAAAAGGGAAAGCGGATTGTGGAATCGCTGCTGCTGGTAAATAAAGAATCGCCGCAGATGCCATAATTTATCAGTTTTCCTGCACAGATATTCAGGCAATCGCGTCATCTGCTCTGTTTATTGGAATGGTCAATTCGTGGGGGAATGGTCCAAAAATTCCTCTGCCAGATTTTTGCAGATAGATTTTTAATCTCCAAAACAAACGCCAATATCACGAGCGGTGAGGATAATATCGCTGTCAAGCGGGACGGTCTTGATGCGGTGTGTTGCTTTATCGAGGGGGACATATTTCACCCTGGGGGGATCCAAAGCCACCATCACACCATGCTTTCCTTCTGCCAGGGCGCGCACCGCAGCTGCTCCAAAGCGGAGAGCAAGCTGCCGGTCGGATGCCGTGGGAGAACCACCCCGCAGCAAGTGCCCCAATACTACCAGACGGGTTTCTTTACCGGTTAGCACCCGTAATTCATCTGCTACTTTTTGGCCTACACCACCCAGGCGTTCGAGCCTGCCTGCAGGCCGGCTGTGCACCGTGATTTCTCCTCCAACCGGTTTGGCACCTTCAGCCACAACCACAATAGCAAATTTGCTGCCGAATTTTTCCCGTTCACGGATTTTCTCGGCTACTTTCTGAAGATCATAAGGAATCTCGGGGATGAGGATCACATCTGCCGACCCAGAAATGCCGCTTTCCAAAGCAATCCACCCTGCGTATCTGCCCATCATTTCCACTACAATCACGCGGTGGTGTGATTCGGCGGTTGTATGCAGGCGGTCCAGACATTCGGTGGCAAAAGCAACCGCAGTTTCAAAACCGAAAGTGGCTACCGTTTGATCGAGATCGTTATCGATTGTTTTAGGGACTCCAACGACGCGTAGACCCTTTTTGGACAGGGCGTTTGCAATAGTAAGCGAACCATCACCGCCTACGGAGATCAACGCGTCGAGCCCATGGGTGTGGAATGCCTCAACCAGCTCATCGGTACGGTCTACTTCATGGATAGTACCGTCGGCATCGCGTACCGGAAAACGCATGGGGTCATTTTGGTTGGTGGTGCCGATAATGGTGCCGCCCAGGTGAGTGATGCCGCGCACTTCATTCCTGGTTAAAGGTACCAGCCAGCCTTGTGGATATTGTTCGGGGACAAGCAAGCCATTGTAGCCATCCCGAATTCCAAAAATCTCCCAGCCGCGCTGCAAAGCCGCCAAGGTCGCGGCGCGGATAACGGCATTTAAACCGGGGGCATCTCCCCCGCCGGTGGATATGGCAATTCTATGAATATTCATGGTCTGCTCCTGAATTTTGTCCAAAACAGGTTAAGTAATTACAACTGAGCAATAACAAACTGATGCGAATGCGTATTATAAATGCCAATACGCATAATTTGTTCATCCTGAGCTTGCAGATTTATCTGTTTATTAACCTTAACTTGTTTGTATAATCAAGCAATATATTTTTCAGATTGCCAGGAGTTGGTAATGGAAGGGGCTGCAATTCTAATTGTCGAAGATGAAGCAATATCAGCGTTATATATAAAAAATTTATTAACTCAAATGCGATACCGGGTATTGGATATTGTATCCACGGGCGAGAATGCAGTGGAAAAAGCTGAGGAGCTGCGCCCTGATTTAATTCTCATGGATATTCGGTTGGCTGGAGAAATGGATGGAATAGCTGCAGCTACACTCATCCATCAGAGATTTGATATTCCGGTGGTTTTCCTTACTGCCCACATGGATGAGGGAAGTATTCAGAGGGCTATGGCTGCCGATCCAGCTGGATATTTGTCTAAACCGACCAATGAGCGTGAGCTGCGTGGTACTATCGAGATGGCGCTTAAGAACGATCGGCTGAAAAAGCAGCTGCAGGATAGCGAAGCGCGATATCGCCGCATATTTAATACAGCTTCAGTTTCTATCTCTGAATTGGATTTTAGCCGGGTTAAGTTGTATCTGGATGGTCTGCGGCAGGATGGAATCGATGATTTAAAGTCTTTTCTGCAGTTGCATCCTGAGGTTGTGAATCAGTTACTTGATGATGTAAAAGTATTGAATGCCAATGAATGGAATCTTCAGCTGTTTGAGGCGTCTAATCTAAGAACATTAATGCGCTCCTTTAAACAAAACATTAGAACGCAAAGTATTGAAATTTTCCGTGAATTATTGCAATCCATATGGGAAGGCGCACCTTATTATGAGGGGGAGGGATCACTCCAAACACTGACCAACGAGAAAAAAAATATCAACATCAATGTGGCTTTTTTGACCGGGGGCGCCGATCTTAGCCGTGTTTTAATGGTGGTAACAGATATTACCCGGTGGAAAAAAGCTGAAGCAGCATTGCGCAAAAGCGAAGAAACATACCGCCGTATTGTGATCACCTCTCAAGAAGGTATTTGGATATTAAATAGAGAGTTTAAAACTACTTTCGTGAATGCCCGCATCTCGGAGATGCTTGGGTATCCGGCAGAGGAAATAATCGGGCATTCCGTGGAAGATTTTTTATTTCCCGAGCAGGAGAAATTCCACAAGATAAAGATGCAAACCCGAAAATCGGGAAAATCGGAAAGATATGAAATGCGCTTCCGCCGAAAAGATGGCAGTGAGCTGTGGGTGATCATTTCAGCTACTCCTATCATGGATGAGCAGGGAGAATTTCAGGGTTCGTTTGCCATGTTCACCGATATTACTGAAAGGAAGCAAATTGAGAAGGCTCTGGCTGAAAGTGAGGCGCGTTACCGGCAGATCGTAGAAACCACAAGGGAAGGAATTTGGATATTAGATAAGAATTTCAAAATGGTCTTTGCCAATCGTCGAATCGCCGAGATGTTGGGTTATTCACATGAAGAACTCATGGGAATGGATATAGATGATCTAGTATTCGACGAAGATATGGCAGACCACAATAAAAAACGGGAGGCGCGCCGGCATGGCATTTCGGATCAATATGAGCGTCAATTCCGCTGTAAAGACGGGAAGCCAATATGGGTAAATGTTACAGCCACGGCTTTACTTGGTGATCAGGGTGAATTGCAAAATATCATTGCAATGATCACTGATATTTCGCAACGCAAAGAAGCAGAACAAATCTTTGAACGACGGCAGGCACACATCCGAACCATGGATGCGCTTTCGCAAGAATTATCGAAACAGAATCTGGATTTTCAAGCCATACTTCAAATTGCTGCCAAGCGTATTATCGATTTGAGCGGTGATATTTGTATTATCCGGCTGGTTAGCGATGATGGATTGTTTGTACAACCCATTGTATTTCAATTACCTAAACCATGGAAAAAATTTATCAGCAATAAATTATTGAATAATTATCGAATTGGTGTTAATGAAGGCTTGTTTAGCGTTTTATGCAGAGAGGGACGTGCATTATTGATATCTCAAGAGGCAACCCCCGAACTTATTTCATTGATAACAAAAAAGTATCAAATATTTATGCAAAAGTTTGGTATTATCAATGGAATGGTCATCCCCTTGCGTTCTCAAGGAGAAATTATTGGCGATATTTTATTAGGGCGTAAAAAGAACAAAATCCCATATAATGAAGATGACTTGGTGTTTTTTCAAGAAGTCGCCGACCGAATTGGTTTAACGATATCCAATGCCCGTATGTACTCCAAGATACAAAACGAGCTTGAAGAACGGCGTGCTGCAGAAGCCGCGTTGCGTATCTCTGAGCAAAAATACCGCGATTTATTCGATCTTTCACCCGATTCTATTATTCTTATAAGCCCCGAAGGGATCATTCTAGATTGTAATATGGCCACGTCTAAGCTCTCCGGTTTACCGAAAGAGGACATGGTGGGAAAACTCTTTTATCAAATTATTACATTACCAGTCGAAAAATATCCTGAATATTCAGTGTTGTTTAATCGCGTAATGTCTGAAGAACAAACCGGCACTTTCGAAATCGAAATTTCGCAATTGAATGGTCAGCGATTAGATATCGAGGTTTTTCCGAAAATCATTAAAAAAGACAATGTCATTACCGGTGTTCTGGTGATATTGCGTGATATTACCGAACGTAAAATCAATGAGCAAAAACTAAAAGATTCCCTGATCGAAAAAGAAACCCTACTTAGTGAATTAAATCATCGTGTGAAAAACAATTTGGCTTCTATTGTATCGATATTGGATTTACAAAAAATTTACATCACAGACCGCCAAATGGTAGATTTGATCACGGAGCTTCAGGAACGAATTCGACTAATGGCGCTCATTCACCAGCAGTTGTATCGCTCAAAAAACCTTAGCCGCGTTGATTTCACCAAGTATCTGCAAGATTTGACCACAAACTTGAAACGCGCTTTATTAAAAGGGCGTGATATTCAACTTGATATTCAGGCAGATTCTGCACAATTAGGCATTACTGCGGCTATCCCATGCGGTCAAATTGTTACTGAGTTGGTTACCAATGCCTTGAAATATGCATTTCCATTGGCGCACAGCTATCGCTGGGAGACAGTTCCCCCCAGAATAGAAGTTAGTTTTAAAACAAAAGATGACCAATACATTCTTAAAGTGAGTGATAACGGTGTGGGTTTTCCGCCCGATTTGGATATTAATAAAGCCGAAACGCTGGGATTGCAGCTGGTCATACTTTTAACGAAACAGCTCAATGGCGAAGTAAGCGTGAAAACAGATGAGGGCGTTTCGGTGAGCGTCTCTTTCCCGGTTGAAGATGTTAAATAAAAAAATTTAGTGGGAAATGAAGCCAGCAGTTTATGTATTATTTTGATTAATTTTACGAGAGATTTACTTGCTGAAGTGTAACAACCTGATAGTATAAGCTCACACAATTTGCTTCGTTGAAAATTATTTAAAGGTGGATTTATTAACGATTTACTTTTTGGGTTCTGAAAAAATTATATAAATTTCATCTGGTATTAACCTGGAGGAGAGTTATATCGCCTCTTAAGTGAATATGTGTGATTGCATTTATCTGGCAGGCTGAGAGTGAATGTGATCCAGGCAGGACATATTTCGGTTAATTGATGTATGGATTGTCGATTTATAAATCGAGGATGGTACATCCACATTCTACGACATCGATGTTGATGGAGGGAACCCGTGAATATCTTAAACAATCTAACCCTCAATAAGAAAATATTATCGGGGTATATAATTTCTTTGCTGTTGATGGTTTTCGTAGGCGTGATGACAATCAACCGGTTTATCGAATTAAACCACACGGTAAATGACCTTGCTACCAATCTCACCGTGGACCGGCAAATCCCAAATGATATCATCGCCAAAATGTTGGAAGTTCGCTATTTTGGCGCCCAATACATCCATACACACGAACCAAAATATTGGCAGGAGTACACTTACGCCTTTTTGGATATTGAAAATTATTTAAATCTGGCTAACAAGCAAATAACCAGCCCCAGCCTGAAAAAGACGATTGAATTGATGCAAGTTAATATCGATAGTTATAAAGATACTTATGACCAAATAAAAACCGCGATCGATAAACAAGATTTGGCAAAAAATAATATCCTGGATCCTCAAAGCGCTGCGGGTGATGAAAAACTCAAAAAATTGATGTTATTAGTTTATCAAGAGAATATGCTTTCGAAATATCGGGATATTTCAACAGCGCACAATACCTGGGCATCGATGCGTAGCGATGTTTTGGAATATATCAATACGGGCAACCCGCAGGCAATTGTAACTTTTAACAGACATCATGCTCAAATGCAGAGTTTGTTATCTGTGTTGAGTTCGGAAGTTAAAGGGGAAAAACCACAGCAACTGCTCGATGAATTGCGCCAGGCAGACAGCGCTTTTGCTAATGGTTTTAAAACGTATCAAGAATACTATCAAATTCAAATTGATCTTGTAAACAATAAATTAAACACCACCGAACAGCAGATTATCGATAATGCCACCTCATTAGTCAAAGGGGTCGGTAAATCGTACGATCTGGCAGCTCAAAAGACCGATAAAATGGTCAATCAGGCGCTCTGGGTAGTGGCGGTTGTATTAGTACTTGGATGTTTGGCAAGTATCTTTTTTGGGCTGCAAATTTCGCGCAGCATCACCGTGCCTTTATATAAGGTTGTTGAGGCATCGAAGCAAATCGCCGAAGTTGATCTGCCATTGCTGTCTTCTGACATGGACGCCATGGCGCAAGGCGACCTGACCCGCCAATTGGTCATATCGGCACAAAATGTCGATGTTGCTTCAACGGATGAAATCGGAAAATTATCGCAAAGTTTCAATGTCATTATCGCTCGACTGCGTGAAGTGGGTGATTCTTTCAAGCTAATGGCTCAAAACTTGCGTGAAGCCATTAAGGAGGTGGCAGATAACGCAAACAGCCTGGGTGCTGCTTCTGTGCAGCTTGCAGCTTCTGCCAACCAAGCCAGTTTGGCAACCAGTCAAATTGCTGCGACTGTTCAGCAGGTGGCAAAAGGGACAGCAATGCAAAGCGATTCGGTAACGAAAACAGCAATTTCTGTGGAGAAGATGGCGCAATCAATTGAGGGTGTAGCACGCGGAGCACAAGACCAGGCGGTTTCTGTTGCCAAGGCGTCTAACATCACGATGCAGATTTCATCAGCAATCCAACAAGTGGCTGGGAATGCCTCCGCAGTTACCAATGGCTCTGCTTCGACGAGCGAGGCTGCAGCCCGTGGTTCTGAGGTCGTTCAAAAGACCATTGAGGGAATGCAATCGATAAAAACCAAAGTGAGTTTCTCGGCAGAGAAAGTCCAAGAGATGGGTGAGCGTTCCGAACAGATTGGTGTGATTTTGGATACTATTGAAGATATTGCTTCGCAAACCAATCTTTTGGCGCTCAATGCCGCTATCGAAGCAGCCCGTGCCGGAGAGCATGGTAAAGGTTTTGCTGTGGTAGCCGATGAGGTGCGCAAATTAGCAGAGCGGTCGTCGATGGCGACGAAAGAGATCGGGGCGCTTGTTAAAGGCATTCAAACCACAGTTGCTGATGCGGTGCGGGCTATGGAGGAATCGGCTTCTGAAGTGCAATCTGGCGTTGCCCTGGCAAATGAAGCTGGAAATGCATTGAATGTCATTACCAGCGCTGCACAATCTGTATTAAGGGAGGCTGAACAGACCACCAATGCTGCTTCCAAAATGTCGGCTGCTTCGAATGAGCTTGTTGCAGCAATGGATTCTGTCTCAGAGGTGGTTGAACAAAATACCATTGCCACAGAAGATATGGCATCCATGTCGAGTGAAGTATCCATTGCTATTGAAAATATCGCTTCGGTCTCCCAAGAAAATTCAGCAGCAATTGAGCAGGTTTCTGCCTCCGCTGAGGAGATGTCTGCCCAAGTTGAGGAAGTGACTGCGTCTGCTCAGTCTTTGGCAGATATGGCGGAAGCTTTGCGCAAGCTGGTCGATCAATTCAAGTTAGAATCTCACCAGGAAGAAGGTGAAGATGAAAAATCGGCTGTGGACATGGAAGAACATCCAAAGGAAAAATCAATTTATATAGGACCTGATCGCCGAAGCCCGATGATCGGCGTATCAAAATCTAGTAAAGGAGGGAATAATCAAAAGATGGGAATTCAAAATTAATCATTTGTTTTACACAGCAAAACGTAACTGCTTAGCCAGCTTGGATGAGTTCCTGAATTAAAATTCAAATTCGGAGCTTTTACACGAATATCTGAGCAGTTAAAAAATAAAAAAATCGGGATTGACTAAATCATCTGCCATGATGATGGCTTAGACGGTACTCTCCATTTAGAATTTTGGGAAAGTTCCGCACGCATTATTGATTCTGGGGGAAAAATTTACATAAATTTTCAGATGATTTTATTTGAATTTAATATTAATTTTGATGATCACCTGATATGCTTCCAATAAGTATTGCTTCGAGCCGCGAATTTTTATCGGATGGCATCATGAAGGAGCATCCCAACTTTGTTGGCGAATACTGGATTTTGAAGCAATCTATTTTTATCGGTATTGGGCAGAGATTACGCGGCTTTTTATTTACAGTTCGCCCAAAAAACAAATGGGTATGCTCCTGTCGTGATAATTGAAGTGATTTTGATTATTGGTAATCATTGAAAAACTTATCGGAACATTCAAATTTCACTAATACGGAGGCAGTTATCGAATTTTTTAATAGATTTATCCATAGATACATAATGGGAGATTGAATAACTTCATTTATAACGTCAACGCTGGTGGATTTTATATATTGGTGTTTTTTCAAATAATATTTTGTGATTTATTGTAAAACACATCCACAAAACCTCCCTTAAATATTGCTTGAAAGATTATTGTTTCATCAAATGGAGGTTCCAATGGCTTCTAAATTATCGCAGCGGTTTACAGGGAGTTTACGAACAAAGACCACGTTATTGTTTATTTCAATGACGTCGATTTTATTGACCGCATTTGTTATATACGATGTGATCTCACAGAGAAATGCCTTGCAAGGTGCACTTTTACAAAAGGGGATAATTCTGGCGCAGGTCAATGCAAAAGCCATGGGGAATATTTTCGAAAATGCAATTGCCAGCGGGCAGTTGACTGAAGAGCAGGTATTCGATACCAATTATCAACTATTCTATGAGGGCGACCCAAAAGAACCTGCGACCAGAAAATATCATACTGCATACGATAGCTTTACCGATGCCAATTTTCTTGCTATCCAAGATTCGGTTCAGAAAGATGAAGATGTCGTATTTGCCGTTCCCATTGATCAAAATGGGTATGTTCCCACCCATAACTCCAATTATTCTCCAGCTATGACTGGCAACATCGAAAAAGATAAGGCAAACCGTACTAAACGTATGTTTACTGATGATACGGGGATGGCAGCAGCTAAGAACACCAAGGAATATTTACAGGTAGTATATAAACGTGATACCGGTGAGACGATGTGGGATATTTCAGCCCCAATTTATGTTAATGGTAAACACTGGGGCGGTTTCCGGGTTGGCTTTTCGATCGAACGTGTCAATCAGCAATTGGCTAGTGTAACCTATCGTATCATAGCGATAGCAGTTTTAGTGGTAGTTCTTATTGGTGTCGGTGGATTTCTCTTGGCACGTTCGATTGCCAAACCGGTTGCAGCGATGAGAGATGTTGCTAATAAATTGGCAGATGGAGACGTAAACCAGCAAGTCGATGTACGTTCGCGGGATGAAATTGGTCAAATGGGAGAAGCATTCCAACAGATGATCGGTTATCTCCAGGAAATGGCGGGTGCGGCGAATCGATTGGCGCAAGGCGATTTAACTGCAGAAGTCTCGCCGCGATCAGTAAAGGACGCTCTGGGAAACGCATTTGCGCAAATGATTGTATCCCTCCGCTCGACCGTGGGTAAGGTGGCTAGCAGCGCCAACAGCTTGATTACGGCTGCAGACCAGCTGGCGCTTACCGCAAATCAGGCTGGGCAGGCAACTTCGCAAATCGCCACCACGGTTAACCAGGTGGCAATGGGCACCACACAGCAATCGGCTTCGGTGACGAAGACGGCTGCATCGGTAGAAGAAATGTCTCGTGCTATTGATGGCGTTGCGAAAGGCGCTCAGGAACAGGCCATTGCGGTTGAAAAGGCTTCCAATGTCACCGCTCAAATCACCAGCGCCATTCAAATGGTTGCTGAGAATGCCGCCGCCAGCGCTAAGAATGCCTCTGAAGCTGCTTCGACAGCCCGTTCAAGTGCGATCACCATTGAAGAAACGATCAAGGGAATGGAAGCGATCAAATCAACGGTCGGTCTTTCGGCACAGAAAGTGCAGGAGATGGGGCAGCGCTCTGAGCAGATCGGGGCGATTGTCGAAACAATCGATGATATTGCTTCGCAAACCAACCTGCTGGCACTCAACGCGGCTATTGAAGCAGCCCGGGCAGGCGAACACGGTAAAGGTTTTGCCGTGGTTGCCGATGAGGTGCGCAAGCTGGCGGAAAGATCTTCTACAGCTACCAAAGAAATTGGCGATCTGATCAAGGGTATTCAACAAACGGTAATGGTGGCAGTTGACACAATGAATGACGGCGCTCAAGAAGTGGAGAAAGGTGTTGAACGCGCCAACCAATCCGGACAAGCGCTTGAGCTCATTCTCCATGCAGTGGAAGAAGTCAACAAACAGGTGGAGGAAATTGCCGAGGCAGCGCAGCAGATCAATAACTCGTCGAATGAATTGGTCAATTCGGTGGATAGCGTCTCGGCTGTTGTAGAAGAAAATACCGCAGCAACCGAACAAATGGCTGCCAGCTCTGGTGAAGTGAACACGGCGATTGAAAACATTGCCAGTGTGAGTGAAGAGAACAGCGCTGCCATCGAAGAGGTGAGCGCATCGGCTGAAGAAATGAGCGCTCAGGTGCAGGAAGTTACTGCGTCTGCGCAATCATTGGCAGAAATGGCTCACGAGCTTCAGACAGTGGTGGCTCAATTCAAGCTGGATGCAGATTCGGAAGTATATTCACCTGCATCTGCAGGTTCTGGTACAGAAATATCGTCTAAATTCAAAGTTGGTCAAACCGTATCTGAGCAAAGCGCTTCATTTCCCAAAGAAACCGCTGGCAGAAAATCTAGCGACGGGCGTAAGGTACCTGTGAAATAATTTTTTCCTGGTATATCAAAGATAAAAAATAATAAGCGAAGCTATCTCAGCTTCGTTTATTATTTTAATAGCCAATCGAGGTTTTATTAATCGGATATTTCCCTCATCATGATGGGTAATAGTAATTTCACCAGAAAAACCATCTTTTTCCATGACTATACATCTATCTTACTGCAGGGAAATCCGGTTTTGGAATTTTTAATTGCCATAAAAAGCTGCCAGGCAAAAAAGCTGATCTTAGTGAAAAGTACCCCTTGATAAATAC
>JAAZNS010000203.1 GCA_012798185.1 Chloroflexota bacterium
AGTAGCAAGATTCTTTGGCGTAACTCCTGAGACCATTGTGAATTGGCCTGGGAATAAACTTGATCCAGATCAAATTGGTGATTATGCTCACCCGAATATTGCCGCCGGTACCTGGTTGATTGTTCCTGGGGGTAAACGTGAATACGTTACCTGGAGCGCCCCAGAAATACCAATCGATGATCCTGGTGTTGCTAAAGTTTTAGGGCCAGGCGCTTGTGAGAGTGTAACCAGTGGCTCTGTGGGGAAAGGATTGTTCATTTGGCCAGCCAACAGTCATAAACTGTCTGGTTACGATTATTCACCTGCTACGAATCACAATGGCATTGACATTGATGGAGAAACAGGCGATCCGGTATATGCGGCGGATTCTGGTGTTGTCGTATATGCCGGCTGGAATAATTGGGGGTATGGAAATGTGGTGGTCATCAACCACGGTAACAGCTGGCAGACCTTATATGCGCACCTCAGCGTGATTAATGTGGGATGTGGTCAAAGTGTGATCCAGGGAGGTGTGATTGGCGCAATTGGCGAGACGGGGAACGCTGCGGGTTCTCACTTACATTTCGAGATGATGTATAAAGGGACAAAGATTAACCCCTGGGATTATCTGCCATAGTGATAAGGTGAGGTATATACGGGTGCGCAATGTCCGTAAATACCTCAAATCCAGATGCTCGCCCCAGCTGGCTGAGCAGTAATGAATATTGTTAATCGTGGATTGTAGGAAATTTCATTGGTCCTTTTATTTATTCTGACGATTAAACTCATATAGCAACAATTTATAAATTAGCGCGATTTTTTAAACTCAGTTATCTGGTCCTCAAATTCTACGAATACTGATCGTGTGATTATAAATAAGAAAATCGAATAGAATTCACAAGGGTTTCCAGGCGGTAATTTTGGCGCTGAATACTTTTTTACTAATGTCGATCTTAGACTGCCCTGAAGGAAGGTGTTTATCGATAAATTGCTCAGTTGCCTCGTCGATAGTTGCCTGGTCAAAATACATGGGTTTTACGTCTACTTTGTCGAAACCAGCAGATTTTAACCCAGCCAGATACTCCTGAATATCCAAAGCGCCAGCCACACAACTTGCCCATTCATCCAGTGAAACTTTAATATATTCCGGCAAGGGACCTTCGGTCACGATATCGCTGACCGCGAATTTACCGCCTGGTTTTAACACCCGAAAAGCTTCCCGAAAAACCTGAAGTTTATCTGGACTAAGGTTGATTACGCAATTGGAAATTACCACATCCACTGAATTATCGGCAACAGGTAAGTGTTCAATTTCTCCCAGGCGAAACTCGACGTTATCAGCTCCTATTTTTTCTTTATTTGCCCATGCCTTTTCCAGCATTTGAGGGGTCATGTCGACACCGATTACATGTCCTGCCAGGCCAACCCGTTTAGCTGCCAGGAAGCAATCGATTCCGCCCCCAGCACCCAAATCAAGGACTGTTTGACCAGGCAGCAGACTTGCCAAAGTCACCGGATCGCCGCAGCCTAGAGAAAGGTTTATCACATCCTCGGGCAGGTTACGAATATCTTCGGCATCATAAATCGAATTCGAATCGATGGTAATGCTTGAACTGGCAGGTGAACAGCAGCTGCCAGCAACGCTGATATCAGAAGGGCTGGGTTGAGGTGTACAGCAACCTGTTAAATATTTATTTTTAACCGATTGGGCAATATTTCCATAATGCTGACGAACAGCCTCGTGTATTTTTCGATCATCTTGTTTAGTATCCATATAAATTTCTCCATGATATTGAAATATTTATATATATCGATGTGTATTATCAAAAAAATTATGGGTTTTCTACATTGATTGTAATAGGAAATTCAGGAGCAAAATTTTCAGCCAGGTTGCAGCATCCCGAAGCGAGAACTTCTTGATTTAATGTGTAATATATCATTTTTCCCGAACGGCGGGTTTTTACCAGCCCGGCTTGCCTAAGAATTCCAAGGTGGTGAGAAACGGTTGGCTGGGTAACATTAGTTTTTTCAACGATTTCACCGACGCTGAGCCATTGACAACAGCATAAGCGCATTATCTTTTGGCGGGTTTCATCTGCTAATGCTCTGGTGAAATCAACAGGGTCTAATGATTTTGACAACATATTGAAGAATATCTATAT
>JAAZNS010000204.1 GCA_012798185.1 Chloroflexota bacterium
AAATAACCCCAGAACCAGGGATAATAAAGATGTGCCATATTTGAACGAACAAACTGCCTTCGTCCTTTGGCCATTGGATAAATTGAGTTTTGTTGAATTCCTTACTACCAAGGGAGAAGAACAAATTATCGGATTTGTCAGGGAGTGAAAAAATGACTGACCAAAAGATACGAGACCGGCGCATCCTTGTGGTTGACGACGAAGAAAGGATGGTGCGGTTCATCCGCCTTAACCTAGAACACGATGGCTTTCAAGTTAGCGAAGCTTATAAAGGAATGCAAGCCATCGATAAATTACGAAGCAGCCTGCCAGATCTCGTTTTATTAGACGTCATGCTGCCCGATTTAGATGGATTTGAAGTCTTAAAAATCATCAGAGAAGTGAGTGCAGTCCCGGTGATCATGTTAACCGCTAAGGGCGAGGAAGAAGACCGCGTGAAGGGGTTAGAATTAGGCGCTGATGATTATATTACCAAACCCTTTAGTCCTCGTGAATTGGTAAGCCGTGTCCGTGCAGTTTTAAGGCGAACAGAAGCTTCCACTGGCACGCATGGACTAATCGAAGTAGACGATCGATTAAAACTCGATTTCGACCGCCATGAAATCTGGGTGGATGGCAAGCTTGTCCAACTTCGCCCAACCGAATACCGCCTGCTTTATCATCTCGTGCAAAACGCTGGGTGGGTCATCCCACACGATCAAATCTTGGCAAAAGTATGGGGCTATGAATATCGAGATGAACCACACTATGTCAGGTTATACATCAATTATTTGCGGAATAAAATAGAAAAGGACCCCGCCAATCCCCAATATATTCTCACCGAGCGAGGTATTGGTTATCGTTTCATCGATTTTCGACGGCAAAAACCGACTTAACCATGCTATGATTAATGGGTGAATGGAACAAGTTTGTTGAGGAGAAATCGATGACAGCAAAGCAAAGAATCTTATTGGTTGATGATCATGAAATTGTCCGATTAGGCTTAAAATCTCTTTTAGATAGGCATCCAAAATTCGAAGTCGTTGCCGAAGCCAGCACCGCTAGAGAAGCAGTTGAACGCGTAGTAACCCATCAGCCAGATGTCGTTGTCATGGATATTCGCCTGCCTGGCGGCTCGGGTATTGAAGCGTGTGAAGAAATTGCTGAAAAATATCCCAACACAAAAGTTATCATGCTAACTTCTTACGCAGAAGATGAAATGCTGTTTTCTGCCATCCGCGCCGGGGCATCAGGTTATGTATTAAAACAAATTGGCGGAGAAGAACTGGTCCACGCCATCGAGGCAGTAGGCAGAGGAGAAGCTCTCCTTGATCCGGCTGTTACTCAGCGAATTTTCCAAGAAGTTCGAAAAGCCGCCAAGGAAGAAGAAGCTTCGGCTTTTTCCGCGTTAACTCAGCAGGAAAGACATGTCTTACTTCTGGTATCTGAAGGAAAAACCAATCGTGAAATTGCCAAAGCATTATTCCTTGGCGAAGGTACGGTTAGAAATTATGTCAGCAGCATTCTTTCCAAGTTAGGTGTTAGTAACCGCGCAGAAGCAGCTGCGTATGCAGTCGAGCACAACTTACGAGATTATCTCTAAAGCAGCCACTTGTTTTTTGGCGATAAAGTTAGCGCTTGCATCCATTCATTACGGGTGGATAAATATATCAGTCCCCACAACCAATCATTTAAATACGCATGGATTTCCTTCATTATAATAATATGATTTTGAGTTTTTTCTGATAAATTATTGACATAATAATTCATTCCCCCTAATTCTTGGTTATTCATTGCAATTTTTTCTTGTAATTGGTCGAGCATCAGGTCAACTTCACTTAGTATCTCTCGTACAATACGTAAGCTGTCTGGACCAGCAACGATTAATTCCTCGATTAAATCTTGAAAAGAAGAAGTATTGCCTTCTTCAAGACATTCTACTAATATCTCATTGACTTTTAACCGAATACCTGCCCTCTCAATGAATGAAATTACTGCTTCTAATCCATCTTCATGCATTAATTTTTCTCCCAGGGCGGCATTGTGAACCCAGAGATATCGTTCACAAATTTTCCCAGGTGAACATGCTAAAATGGCAACTATCTTTCCATTTCAAGCATAATCCAAAACTCCCTGCCTTTTCCAAGTCATATTGAGCGCTTTTTTCAGTCTGCAATGATTTCGGCAGGTTTACTGTTCATTTATTCAAACTAAGATACACCATTGTATAAAAAATGGCTGTAAAAAATCAATACAAAACGTATAAATATTGAAGAAATAATCATGGGTTTGTAATCGCAGCCATATAATCTGAAACACCCCAACCCGAGACCGCTGAATCTGTAGTTGAGGTTACATGCCACCAGGTATAATCATCGATTTCCTTTGGACCGTCGTCGATGATTAATTCCTCTCCATCTTTAACCAAATACTTGATTTCCCCTGATAATCCTGGCATCGAGCGTAACCGTAAACCATCACCGCCTGTTCCCTGCACACGAATATGTACTCCAATTTTCAAATTTTCCCCCAAGGAAAGAGGAGGATCAGTTTCTTGGGCATGAATATTTTGTGGTGATATTGTCTGAGTGAATGTTGGTGCTGGAATATATCTGACAACGGCTGTTGGCGATGAATTTTGAGGTGCGTTAATTCGAATAATCATTACAATTAAACAGGTTATAAGTAATAATAAAATTCCTACCGCTAACCCGATTAAGGCTATCCAGGGATGGATAATTCGCTCTTCTTTAGGAGAAAGATTGCGTCTATTCATATTTTTATAATAAAAAGAATACCAGTCCTAAAATTATATAGATTGCCAGCAATTCGCTTCCCTCCAGCCAATTCGATTCTCCATCTGCCGAAACTAAAGCTGCAATCAATACACCAGCGATAAGAGCAATCAATTCAAATTGATTAAAAACCAAAGTCAAGGGATGCCCAAAAATCAGGCTGATAAAGACCAATACAGGGGCAACAAATAAGGCGATCTGTAAGCTAGAAGAAATGGCAATCTCGACACTTAACGTCATCTTATTGCGCATGGCAACCTGAACCGATACCAAATGCTCAGCAACATTTCCAATCAAGGGGATGAAAATAATGCCTAAAAAGAATTCAGAAATACCCAATTGGGCGACCACCGGCTCAACCGTATTCACAAGTACTTCAGAGAGATAAGCTACCCCAACGGTCGATAATACCAGGATGATCAATGTCGTTCTCATCGTCCAATGTGATTTCTTCGCTAATGCGGCGCTTTCTTCTGAAACTAAGGGATATTTGGTTTCCTTAAACCCATACAGTAAACCCAAACCATAAATTAAAATCATCATCCCCGCAACTCCTAAACTCAATGCTTCTACTTTCGTACTAGGTTCCGGATCGATCACACCGATATAATGACTAAGCAAGGAAGGAATGAGAAGGATAATCACCGTTAACACCAATAAAATTGAATTACGGCTTGCTTCTCGCCGGTCGAAGGATTGAATGCCGTTTTTTATGCCTCCAAGCAGCATTGACATACCCAAAACTAATAATAAATTACCCAATATCGAACCGGTGATTGATGCTTTGACCAACTCGAGCAATCCCTGTCGTATCGCCATAATCGTGATTATCAACTCAGCAGCGTTCCCCAATGTGGCATTCAACAATCCTCCAATACGTGGGCCGGTGAAATGGGCTAAAGCTTCGGTGGATTCGCCAATAAAATATGCACAAGGTACCACACCAACTGCCGAAAAGATAAATACCCATAATTCCCCCCAATGCCCTATATCAGCCAGTATTACCAAAGGAAAAGCCAGCAGTAAATAAATCATCGGTGTTTCGTTGATATAACTAAGTATTCGCTTCATCTCTTATCTCGAATATTTTTTAATTATTTAATCATTGACTGAATAATGGATGAGGCGTGCGATCAGGGATGAGCACTTTTAATGCGCGGGGTTCTGTCTTAATATCTATCGGTCCTTGGATATTATAAGGTTCTCCATCCATTTGAACATACATCGGAGAATCCGATTTCATCACCAAATGATGAAAAGGGATCTGATGAATATCAGGGGAATTGGATGGGTCGCCGGAAATACACTCCAGAGCAAGTGCCACTGTATCACCCAGGGTTTCTCCTTCGAATAGCCATAAATCCATCATTGCATCATCTAAACGCGCTTGAGGTGAGAGTTGAGCAAAACCACCCGCATAAAGGTGAACATTGCTCACTAAAGCCAGCAAAAAATGTCCGTTAATTTTTTCCCCCTCGACCTCAACTTCCAAATTCATACCATGCCAAAAAGTGGCATGCCATACCACCGATGCGGCATAATTCAAAATCGCAAAATGTTTTTCCCAGCGTTGTCTTGGCTCGATACGGTGGACGATAAATGCGTCTAAGCCTATCCCCGCCCAAAGTAAAAATGGTACATCGTTGCACCTACCAACATCGATCGAATAAATTTTGGCACAGCTTAACCGGTGTGCTGTTTCCTCAAGCGCAGTCAATCTGGTCCAGGTTAAACCCGGTAAACCCAATTCCTGCGCCCAAACATTTGCCGTTCCGGCAGGTAAAACCCCCAATGCAGTATTGGTGCCCAATAATCCTGCAACTGCCCGGTTGATTGACCCGTCCCCTCCCGCAACAAATAACGCATCCATTTCATCTTCAACCGCTTTTCTGGTTAATTCAATAATATGATCGGCGTTATAGGTTTGTTCGAGTTTAATACTCCATCCCGCAGACCGCAGAACATCAGCTGCTCTTTCACATAACATCCTGGAAGGGAACCGCCCTGCGGCAGGGTTATAGATTAGATATCCACGTGGCATAATCTCTCCCTATGCAAGCCTTTTGATATATTACAAATAATTTAAAAGTACACCTTATTTTATAGCCATATATCATATCGATGAATAAGCAGTGGTACAATTCTACCCGAAATTGGGAACTAAATATTCATGGCAGATAATTTGATATTAAATAAGCGTTATCAATTGGAAGAACGGCTTGGCTCGGGAGGCATGGCAGTTATTTACCGTGCTCGAGATTTGACCCTTGAAAGACAAGTTGCGATAAAAATTTTGCGAGAAAGTTATTCAGCAGACGCAGAATTTCGACAACGATTTCATCAGGAAGCAAAAGCAGCTGCAAATTTATCTCACCCCAATATAATTACCATCCATGATTTTGGTTACGATTCGGGGCGGTTATTTATCATAATGGAATATCTGCCGGGCACCGACTTAAAAAGCCTTCTGCAACGGCGCGGTAAATTTTCAGTAGATGAAACTCTCGAATTGATGATACAGGCATGCGCGGGCGTTGGCTATGCGCACCGCGCCGGCTTGATCCACTGCGACATCAAACCCCATAACTTCATTATCACACCCGATAAACGCCTTAAAGTAACCGATTTTGGAATTGCCCGCGCCCTGGCAAGTATTCAACCCGAAGAAAAAACAGATGTCGTTTGGGGTTCACCGCAATATTTTTCCCCCGAACAAGCTGCTGGAAACGCCCCTTCACCGGCTTCTGATGTTTATTCCCTAGGTATTGTCATGTACGAAATGTTGACAGGGCAGCTCCCATTCAACGCAGATTCAGCAGTTGAATTAGCAAAACTTCACCGAGAAGCGCTGCCGCCTCCCATGCATCGATTCAATCCCACAATACCGCGCGAACTTGAGCAAACGATCATTAAAGTGCTCTCCAAGGAACCTTCTTTACGTTACCGCACCGCCGATCAACTGGGAAGAGTTCTTGTTCACCTTTCAACAAAAAATAACAATTTTCTTGCTGAGCACAGCTCTGTACCTACCCAGGCGTCCAGTCCTTTAAAGCAACCGCAAGCGTCTTCTTCAACTGTAAAAATCTCTTCAGCTGGAAATATATCCTCTGCCAGTCAAACTTTGAGACCTCAGCCGCAGGTTAAACAAACAACACCTCAAATAACACTTTCCGATAAAAACCCTCTCAATATCGATTGGATTACTACATTACTTGCCCTGCTCGCCTTGGTCATGGTAGGAGGTTTAATTCCGTTTTTCTTATGGATATATCTTCTTTTTCAAAATTCTTGATTTAATCTCGGTAATTAAATTGATCATTTTCAAAAATTATATCTGCTCCGGCGATGGCGCAAAAGCCCTCAATTAGAGGTGAATTTCGGATTCTCTCTCATATCAACTGAGTAGTTTCACCCAATTAATGATTTATTGACAGTTCTGGTTTACTTTATTCGTTATAAAAAGTATATTAAAATAAAAAATCACAGCTTCGCTGCGATTTTCTAATACAAATAACTGCAAATAGAAGCCTTAACGAGTCTTTACCAAGGTGCGAATGCACTTAGCGCATAAAACTTTTTGTACTTTTCGCCCATTCTCAAATACACTGATCGTTTGTAGATTAGGATGGAACGTCCGCGGCGTTGCCTTTTTCGACCATGGTCGATTGCGACCAAAAGTAGTTTTCTTTCCACAATGTGCACATTTAGCCATTACAACACTTCCTTTCCCAGAATGCTGGGTATAATATCAACTTGCCTTAAGCGGGCGAATTTTACCATAAATCGTATCCAATTACAAGCGGAGTTGTTATAACTACAGAGGTAAACCATGAATGATAATAATAATCCATTAGGCGGAATTTATATCTCACCCCGCGCTATTGCAACCATCGCTCACCAGGCAGCACTTGAATCATACGGCGTAGTTGGATTAGCCCATAAGAATTTGGTGAATGGATTAAGTCAGGTGATTGTTAAAGATCCAACTCATGGTGTAGAAGTTCAATATGATGGAAATGAAATTGTTATTAACATGTATATTATTATTGAGTATGGAGTACGCATTTCTTCGGTGGCTTCCAGTGTGATGAATCTGGTTCATTTCCAGGTCGAAAAAGCTTTAGGTTTACCGGTAAAAAGCGTAAACGTTCATGTTCAGGGTTTAAGAATTAGTGAACTCGAATAAATCTTTCATGGGTATCTGTTCAAGCGCTGGTGAAAAAAACCGATCTTGAGGTATATGCAGGTACTGCGCACACACGCAAACACTTCAAATTCGGTAACTTACCCAAATTAGCTGAGCAGCACCGTTTATATTAATTATTTAGGAGCTTTCCGAATGAGTGCGGAAACATCAACCAGTGCCCAAACACAACAAATTAAATTGCTGCAAAATTCTCCCCTCGATGGGTTTTCCTTAAAAGTGCTTATCGAAGCCGGTTTAAATTGGCTGCGTACGAACCAACAAATCGTAAACGCTCTCAACGTATTCCCTGTTCCCGATGGAGATACTGGCACTAATATGGTGTTGACCATGCAAGCAGCCTATGATGAAATCGCCAATTTGTCAGAACGGAATTTCGGGAAAATTGCGCATGCCGTCGCCCATGGTGCATTGATGGGTGCCAGAGGCAACTCGGGTGTTATTCTGTCTCAAATATGGAGAGGATTTGCCCGCTCTGTGGACAATATCGAACAAATGGATTCAGAAATGTTCGCTAGAGCATTGTCTGCCGCCAGAGATACCGCTTATAAAGGGGTTGTCCGTCCTGTAGAAGGAACTATCCTCACTGTTATAAAAGATGTTGCCGCAGCCGCTGAAGCCGCTTTGGCGCATACAAATGACCCTTTTGTTATCTTAGAAGAGATCGTCCAGGTAGCTGATCAATCGGTTCAAAAAACACCCGAACTTCTTCCGGTTCTAAAAGAAGCAGGAGTGGTCGATTCCGGCGGAAAAGGGCTCTTTTTTATTCTTGAAGGAATGCTTCGATATTCTAAAGGTCTTCCTTTAGACATAATGACGACAGCAGTTCAACCGCTGGCAAGCATGAATCTAGAAAATTCGCTTTCCAGCATCGAACCAGGACAAGATTACGAAGTGGTTGTCGATTTTAAACCGAACCATTCATTAAACTTGGAGAGTTTTTATCAAGAGCTGGAAGAAATCGGCACATCCATTCAATTAGGCGAAGGGGATGGGGTTTACCGGCTGCATATCCACGTTCCTACTGAAAAACGATACATGCCAATCGAGTATACGATGTCGCTTGGAACAATAACAAAAGTTTCCATTGAAAATCTGATTGCTCAAATGGAAGAAATTGAAGGAACTTCAGGCAGCGTTAAATTATCATTAGCTCCCGTTGCACCAGGACAAATAGCCGTCATCGCAGTCAGTCCTGGTTTAGGAATCTCAAAGGTATTTGCTAGTTTGGGTGTCGCTGCGATTGTCGAAGGCGGTCAAACAATGAACCCAAGCATTCAGGAAATCATTAAAGCGATGGAAAATCTACCCACCGATAAAATTATTATTCTTCCTAATAATAAAAACATCATTGCAGCCGCGAAAACAGCAATCGGATACACCGGAAAACAGGTCAACGTTATTCCAACCAAATCCATCCCTCAAGGATTTGCTGCCATGTTAAGATTAGAACCGGATGGTGATTTAGAAGAAGTGACCGGTCAAATGAATGAAGCAATCTCCGATGTTATTACCGGAGAAATCACCCGTGCTACCCGAAGTGTTGAAATCGATGATGTTGCCGTGAAAGAAGGTCAATTCATTGCCTTACTTAACGGTAAACTCATTTCATCAGGTAATAAAATCGAAGACACCTGTCTTAGTTTGCTTGAAAAAGCACAGGCAGATAATTATGAATTAATTACATTATTTTATGGAAATGAAATGCAAAAATCAGAAGTAAACCGGATTGCTGATGTAATCCGCACGAAATACCCGAATCAAGATATCGAAGTTCAGGATGGTGGACAACCTCATTATTACTTCATCATGTCTATCGAATGAATTGGCTAATGAAATCTCGGATTGGCATTCTAACGGATAATACTGCACAATTTACAATTGAAAAATATCCAGGCAGTCAATTGGTGCATAAGCTCCCCATAAACAAAATGAGCGATAATGAATTTACACCACCATTAACGCCTGGTTATCAATCTGATCATATCCCCCATATTGGTTACCAGAATCTTTTACCCGAAGAAGAAGACATAAGAGATACTTTGTTATCTCTCAATGAGCGGTATGATGAAATACTCATCCCAGTCATCTCGAAAAAAATATATCCGTTATATTATGTTATTGAAGAAATTATTACTAGACTGCCCAATTCTTCAAGATTTCACCTGATCGATTCTCAATCAATGGCGATAGGGTTAGGGATGATCGTTCAAATGGCAGCCAGCTCGGCATTTCGAAACAACTCAATAGAAGACATAAAAAAGTATATTAGAAACATTATCCCGAAAATCTATGCGATTTTTTGTGTAAAGAATCTTCATTATCTATATTTATCTGGTTTATTGGATCCAGCTCAAGCAATTATTGGTGAATTTCTGGATATCTTTCCCTGTTTATCATTGGAAAACGGAATGCTTGTTCCCACTTACAAGGCAAGAAATTTACGTCACTGCATCGATCTCTTTTTGGAATTTTCATCCGAATTCGAAAATGTAAGAAATATCGCCCTACTTCATGGCGATGGGGTCGATTCTCAGGATTTTCATACCTTGCGCTCGCGAATTATTCACCAGTTTTCAACTGCCTCATTTAGTGAACACACAATTAATCTCGCCACAGCATCTATCCTGGGACCCCAAGCGATAGGGCTGATAATCATGGAAACGATATAACGTATGAAAACATCAAATATCGCCATCGTAACTGACAGTACTGCAGATATTCCAGATGATTTAGCTGAAAAATCCGGTATTTCAGTGATCCCTAATTTGGTTGTCATCGATGGCGTTGCAGTTGAAGACGGGAAAGGGATGACTCGGCAGGAATTTTATTCCGCATTACCTCAAATGGATAATTTACCAACAACTGCCACAGCATCTGCAGGAGTCTATCACCTGTTATATGAAAAACTATTTCAACAAGGAATCAGCCACATCATTTCAATACATCCTTCTTTACAGTTAAGTGGCATTATTAATGCTGCCAGTATGGCTGCCGAATCATTCGGCAAACGTGTCAGCGTTATCGATAGCGAAAGTATCAGTTTAGGACAGGGGTTTCAAGCATTGGCAGCTTCCGAAGCTGCTGCTGCTGGTGCTACGGTCGATGCCATTTTAAGTTTGATCAATGAAATGAAAAAGCGCATCCGTCTGGTTGCCATGTTAGACACTTTGGAATACGTCCGAAGAAGCGGTCGGGTCAATTGGGCACGCGCCCGACTGGGTGATTTTTTCCGGATTAAACCTTTTCTAGAAGTAAAAAAGGGGCAAGTGCTTAGTCTTGGCGAAACTCGAACATACCGAAAAGGTTTTTTACGGATGTTGGAAATGTTAAAAAGTTTGGGTCCCCTGGAACGACTGGCAATTTTACACACCAACGCAGAAAACGCAGCGCAACAATTATTGGATGAATATTGTATGAAGATATTATCCGAACCAATCATTGTTAATGTGACCACGGTAATCGGCTCGCATGTTGGACCAAATGGGCTCGGTTTTGTAGCGGTTTCGAAAAAACCATCTCCTTAGTTTTACATAAATCAATAATCTGAGTTTAAAATTCACGAGGAATAATATTCCTGTTCCTACTTGCATACTACACTGGTAAAATACAAAAGATGAAATCATCCATAAATAAATTAAAAAAATACTTTGAACTAGAAGATGAACGGGGTTATGACAATAAAGCGATTATGGGGGGAATTGACCGAATATTAGAAAATTGGGAAACCGAAGCACTGGCAGAAAATCTCCCTGAAGAAATCATCCAATTGATTAATCAACGATTGCGTGATTATTTCCGTTTGAGTGAAACATCACGATCCGAAATGCTGGATGGAATTTGGAGCAGGTTACAAAAAGAATATCCCGATCTGCCTCCCTTGGATAAAAAAAAGAAATTTCCATCAGTGAAAACAGAAACCACGCCCGCCAGTAACGAAACCTCAACAGCTGTTATTCAACCCCAAATAGAGAGCGAACCAGTCCGCGAAGTTGAGCAGGTAAGGGAAAAAACTGTTCAACCCGAGATCAAACGAGAACCTTTATCGAAACTCAATGTCCCTTTAACCGTGATTTATGGTATTGGACCCAAAAATGCGCAAACTCTTAAGCGGCTGCATCTCTACAATTTGGAGGATATGCTCTATCATTTTCCTCGCCGTTATATCGACTATACCCAGCTAAAATCCATCAAACGCCTGAGATACGGCGATGTTGTTACTGTGATCGGAACAATTGACAATATCTCCAGCCGAAAAACCAGGGATGGCAGAACCCGGTTTACTGAAGCCATTATCAATGACGGCACTGCGGGGTTGCGGGTGATCTGGTTTAATCGGTGGGATGTAAATAAACTGCAAAATGGTCAACAAATTTCAATTTCCGGAAAAGTCGACCAATATTTGGGTCGAATGGTAATGACAAATCCTGATTGGGAACATCTAGATCAGCAACAATTACATACCAATCGCATCGTTCCGGTTTATCCCCTTACTCAAAACATTTCTCAAAATTGGCTTCGTAAGATGATCAACCAGGTAGTGGTTAATTGGGCATCCAAGATTCAAGATTATCTTCCAGAATATCTAATTAAATCTGCCGAACTGATCGATTTAAATTCTGCACTTACTCAGATTCATTTTCCCGACTCTTGGGAATCTTTAAAAGCAGCTCAACACCGCCTGGCTTTTGATGAAATATTGTTCCTCCAGCTTGGCGTTTTGCGCCAAAAAATAATCTGGCAAAGCAAAACTGCAACACCGATCACATCTACAAATGAAAGTGTCGAATTATTTGCCCAACAGTTGCCCTATACATTAACAAATGCACAAAAGCGGGCAATTCAAGATATTCGTGCGGATTTAAATAGTGGACGTCCAATGAACCGATTGCTGCAAGGAGACGTTGGTTCAGGAAAAACAATCGTAGCTGCATATGCGATTTCTTTAGCCGTGCAACAAGGTAAACAAGCAGCACTCATGGCGCCAACCAGCATCCTTGCA
>JAAZNS010000205.1 GCA_012798185.1 Chloroflexota bacterium
CACTTTGGGGCAGGTCACCAACGCGTTACTCACCCGTTCGCCACTAAGACTGTATTGCTACACTCTCCGTTCGACTTGCATGTATTAAGCACGCCGCCAGCGTTCATCCTGAGCCAGGATCAAACTCTCCGCAAAAATATATGTATCTTGCGATACATGATTTTCCGGTTTTTTTATACTGGATTTGTCAGGTTCTCGCTTTCTATCACTCTTCAGTTGTTAAGGTCCTTGTCAACTTAGCGGGCTGCATTTTACCAGTCTCACTCTTGCCTGTCAAGGTTATCAGAGTGCAAACCGCCGATGTCTCTTCGCGGACATCGGCAGTCAGACCAACAAACCTTCAGGCTCTGGTCTCTGACGCAGAGGCGCTTGTTCAATTGTTAGCGATCTTCCTGTTTCCAGGCGAGATCTAAGTGTCGTTGAGCGGGTTTTATTATACGCACTTATTGCAGATTGTCAAGTGATTTGCCCTGATTATTTCATTTTTCTCCAAATTACCCCCTTTAAATTAATCGCCCATATCCTGCCTGCCCATCAACGCCCGCAACAACGTGTTCGGGTCGGCATACTCCAAATCCCCCCCCACCGGTAAACCGCGCGCCAGGCGTGTTACCTGCACTCCCAGCGGTTCCAGCTGCTGGCGCAAATACATTGCTGTGGCATCCCCTTCCATACTCGGATTGGTGGCTAATATCACTTCCTTTATCAATCCCTGGCGCACCCTCGCCAACAATTCCTTTATGCGCAAGTTATCTGGTCCCACGCCCTCAATAGGTGAAAGGACACCATGCAGCACATGATACCGTCCTTGAAAGCCTCCCGTTCGCTCTAATGCTAACACATCCAATGGTTCTTCCACCACACAAAGATATGCTTCGTCTCGCTCGGTGTTAGCGCATATTTCACACTGCTCCCGCCCGCTGGAAGTAATGTTGAAACAAATAGGGCAATATGTTGTTTCCCTTTTTATATCATGCAAGGCTTTTGCCAGGTTTTCTGCAACTTCATCCGGTGCATGAAGAATAAAAAAAGTCAACCGGGAGGCGGTCTTTGGACCAATCCCCGGCAAACGAGACAATGCATTAATCAAATTTTGAATAGGTTCGGGGAGGATCATTTGTGTTTTCTGCTATCAATTATCAGCACTCAGTTATCGGTCTTCTGTTATCCGTTTTCTACAATTAATTATTATTCAGGCAAGGCATACTCTTGATTTTAATGGACAGAAATTTCTATCCTGCTTCCTTGAATTCCTAATAATAATTCTGCTGGCGTCCTTCTACTAATAATTAAAAAGGCAAGCCGCCCGCCAGAGGACCTAGCCGCTGAGCTGCCATCTCGCGGGATTTATCTAAAGCAGAATTCACCGCAGTTAATAATAAGTCTTGCAGCATTTCCACATCTTTATCTTCCAGCACAGCTGGATCAACCATGATGGATCGACATTTCTGATCTCCGGTCATTACTACGGTCACTGCTCCCCCGCCTGAAGAGGCAGAAACCGTTTCCTGAGCTAATTGTTCCTGCGTTAATTGTAATTGCTCCTGAAGTTTCTGCAGTTGTCCCATCATTCCCATGGAACCCTGCCCTTTTGGTCGATTAAATCCTTTCGCCATTTTTACCTCTTTATCTTATTGCACATCTACGATTTCGCCGCCTAAATCTCGCAACGCGGTTGCCACCATCCCATCACTATCGACATCCGGCGGCAGGTTGTCTTTTTGACCGCTGATAAGCATGCAGCGAATGGTAACTTCCATTCCTAATACTCTAGAGAATGCATCTTGCACAATTTTCAAATTGCTCTCTTTTTCCATTTTTGATTTTATGATATCCCCCTGAAATCCTAAATAAATACAACCATCCTTAACACCATAAGGCCTGCATGAATTTAGTATTCCTTGCGTGGTTCGGTTTTGTTCACCAACTAATTTCACTATCTGCCGCCATTGATCTTTTATTTGTTTAAGGGTAAGCGTTTCGCTGGCTGCAGCATTGTTGTCTTGTTCAAAATGCGTGGTTTTATTAGCTAGTACTGCATTTTCTTTTTCTGGCTTGAGTTCAGGTTGTTTTTGAAGCCAGTTTTTATGATCAGAGGCAGGTAATTTTGGTTGAATCGCGTTTTGGGAAGATTCCTTATTTAGAATATAAATTCCTTCAATCAAAGCCAGTTCTAGTGGAAGAGCAGGCTGCCAGGTTGCATGGGTTTCATTCGCTGCGCGTGTAAAACACTGGATTAATGATATCAACTGCGCCATTTCCATCTGACGGGAATGCGACGCCATTTCAGTTTTCATTTCGCTAGTTTCATCCACCAGATCCCCATTGTTAGAACGCAATAAAATCAAATCTCGTAAATAATCTACAATCTGCCGGGAAAATTGCCGGGGATCACTGCCTTTATCCAGGGTGTGGTGAATACAATCCAAACCAGCGGCAATATCCCCCGCTAAGAGGTAATTGATCAATTCCAAAACTGCCTGATTGGTAGCGGTGCCTAAAACGTCCTCGGCTTCGCTTATTGAAATATCCTGTCCGTTGGAAGACAATTGATCTAACAATGAAATTGCATCGCGCATACTCCCTGTTGCCTGACGAGCAATCAGAGATAGCGCTTGGTCGTCAATATTTACTCCTTCATTTTTCGCTATTTTCTTCAATTGTGCAATAATTTCCATAACCGAAACACGGCGGAATTCATGCCTTTGGCAGCGTGAAAGAATTGTGATAGGGATTTTATGAATTTCGGTGGTTGCCAGCACAAAAATTGCGTGCGCAGGCGGTTCTTCTAACGTCTTCAACATGGCGTTGAAAGCTGCTGCTGAAAGCATGTGAACTTCATCAATGATATAAACTTTGTAACGCCCCTGGTTAGGTTGAAAATTGATCTTATCACGCAGGTCGCGCACATCATCGACGCTGGTGTTAGAAGCTGCATCGATCTCTATCAGGTCTAAAAACCGCCCCTGGTCGATCGCCTGGCAAAACTCGCATTGATTGCAAGGGCGTTTTGACAACTCATCATTTTGGCAATTGACTGCCTTTGCCAGAATACGGGCAGTGGTTGTTTTTCCTGTGCCGCGCGGACCAGCAAATAGATATGCATGTGCGACTCGGTCGTTCGCCACCGCATTCTTCAGCGTGCTGATAATATGATTCTGCCCCACCACTTCTTCCCAATGGTGAGGTCTCCATTTTCGATATAATGCCTGAGCCATATCTAGAGTGTATCAGAGGCAGGCAATGTGGTCAACTCATTGATCAGGTAATTTGGAAAGTGGCACGCACTGCACCTTTCGCATCGATCAAAGTCACTTTTTCTCCGGGCTGCCAAACCGGATTTTGTAACCCCCAATATAAATCAACCACACTGGCTGAGCCGTTCGTCGTCCACACATTAATGGCGCCTCCTTCGAAAAGCTGTAATTGCGGAAAAGAAAATACATTGCCATTTTCATCACGCAACTGCCAGCCAGCCATATTCAATTCACCAATGCCCGTCCGAGAAATGAACACCCGCTCTTGTGTAATATCCCCAACGCCAATGACGCTGTTGATCACCACTCCGGCACTTCCAGCCTTCTTATCGGGAGTAGCATTGATGTCAATGATCTTCGTCGCTGTAGGTGCAGGTGTATTGGTGGGGGGTGTTTCCGGTGTAACGGGAATATAAATAACCAATCCTGCGCTTATCGCATCGGGATTGGATAATCCGTTCACTTCCATAATTTCTTCAACAGATAACCCATATTTCGCGGCAATTTCTCCTAATGTATCATCGACTTCTACTTTATACTCCTCTACATTTTGAAGCGGTGTCGGTGTCGGGGAGGTTTCGGCTGTAATGACTATCGGAAGAGTTGGCGCTAAGGTAATTGTAGGGACGTTCATCTCTGCAGTTTCAGCAACAGATGCACCAATTTTTAATTGTGGATGAGTATAAGTCCACACCACCAGCACAAGCAAAGTAGTTATTGCCGATACAGCCACATTAATGAGAAGATAAATGAGCAGACGTTGAAGAGGTTTCATATAGTTTTTTCCCTCACAAAATCATAGCATAATCTGCGAACTCCCACAACTCTTGATGATCAAATTTTAATATTGACTCACGCTTCCTTATTCACTACAATCAAAGTCATGCCTTACCTGATTGACGGTCATAATTTGATCCCGAAAATTCCTCATCTTTCTCTGGAATCATTGGATGACGAAATCGAACTGGTTGTGATGTTGCAAGAATTCTGCCAGCGGCGCCAGAAGCAGATTGAAGTCTTTTTTGATAACGCCCCTGCTGGTCAGCCTCGGGCGCGGAATTATGGCAATGTGATTGCCCACTTCATCGCGCCTCCCCGCACAGCTGATCAGGCAATTCATAATAAATTGATCCGATTGGGTGCAACAGCCCGGAATTGGATCATCGTCAGCTCTGATCACAGCGTTCAGGGGTACGCCCGCGCCGCCAGGGCAAGTGTCATCTCTTCCGAGACTTTTGCCCAGCAGCTGATGGATGCTTTGAAAGACAAATCAACGGAATCAAAGATGAGAACAGAACCTTCATTGAGTGAAAAAGAACTCGAGGAATGGATGCTTCTTTTTAACGACGAGAATTCCAATGATAAATCTGATTCCTATGATTAATTATATAATTTAGAGAGGATTACGAATAATATTAATCAGATATTAATACAATTTCGACCAATATGGTGTATATTATGGGTAGGACACCTGATCCTCTTTTACTGGTTTCAACAGGTGCCTTCCCCGTGTCAGTCTTATGCACGTCCCCCCCGTGTAGAGGATTGCCGGTGGACCTCCTTAGATCATCGGG
>JAAZNS010000206.1 GCA_012798185.1 Chloroflexota bacterium
AAAACAGCGTTACGTAATTGCTGGGCAGCAAATTGATATGCTGTAAACGCTGGAACCGGCTGCATTGTACCATCCAGCAAACCCGATGCCCGCCAGCCTTTCAGGCTGTACCACAGGTTGCCCTCCAGCTTTTCTGCCAGCGCGGCTGCATAGGCTTCAGTAACGTAATAAGCTTTTGTCTGCACGAAATTATTATCGATACAAACATCTTCTTCGCCTGTTTTTCCACAAATTACGCCCGACTCGGTATTGAATAATGATTTATTGTTCACACCAAATTGAGATAAGATATTCTTTATATAGCTGGTTTTCGCTGTTAGCACTGATCCGTTTCTATCCCAGCTGCTGTGCCAATTGGAATTAGCGAATTTACCCAATTCACCCTGGTAATAATCGTACGAATGGAATGATATCCCATCAAAATAATCACCTGCACCTACTGAAAGAATGCCCGTTAAAAATTTTGCGTTGGAACAGTCTTTAAATACTCCAGAGCCAGCAGGATTCTCAGGAGGTTGAAACGGATCGCAATCTAATAATAAACCAGCGATTAATACCTGCGCTTGTGGATCTGCTTCTTTAATTCTTGGGTATACTGCTTTCAGCATTTCCCCAAAATAATCGCCGCCATAATACATTTGATCAGTAGTATTTCCCCAACAACCCCAGGCACTATCCGCCGAAGTAAGTCCCAACCCTGCATCTGCCTCATTCCAAATTTGCCAGTATTTAATATTGTAAGGCGGCTTGGAATAGCGCGACACCAGATCATACAAAAAATTCCCAAAAGCAGAGAATTTTTCTTTTTTGATTGGCCCGCACGAGTAACCAGCTTCTCTTTGCGCCCAAGAAGGCGTGAAATGTATGGTTACAATTGGCATCAAACCCAAACTGGCTGAGTTCAACCACTCCTGCTCCCTTCCTGATAAAGCTGCCCAATTCCTTTCTCCTTCGTAGGATTCCACTTGTTCCCACGATATTGCACCTGCTTGAACCCAAAAACTGCCGGCAATTGCTGCTTGGGTTAATCCCTCAGCCGGGGTAAGCAAATTCAACTGCATACCAAATACCGAATGGGGTTTCGGCGGCGTGGGTTGTGGGGTCGGTATCACGAAATTATTCTCAGCAATTGTTTGATCAGAATTTATCGCCCCAGGAATATCTGTGCTTGGATTGGCAGATGGACCAGTAGGATTATTTTGCTCTGGGGTAGGTGTAACTGAGGCTAGTATATCTTTACCGACTTCTGGAACACCTCCCTCCATTTGCAATGCGGCTGTCATAACTGCAGTGTGTTCAGGAAACGCCGTTTCAGATATAGGGTCCGATTGAGGCGAATTTATTCCCGAGAAAGAACAAGCCATGACAAAGAATACTATCAATACCCCAAGGATACCCCTCAGGCGTCGTTTCAAGGAATCCATTCGATATATAGCGGTTTAATGGTAATGGTTATTGAGGTGGAAAGAGGCTGTGCCACACCAAAGGCATCTGTTATCCCTGTCAGGGTATTCCCCGATAGCAAGGTAACCGCGTGATCATTCCCATCCAGTGACCATACCACCCATGTCTGCTGATTTTGATGAGAGAATTTATATCCTCTAATCCCATTAACCGGGCTGATATCGGCGCTGGTTAATAAACCAAGGCTGTCCGCGCGATCCAATTTTTGAGTGGCAACCCGATAGGCGGTAAATCCTTCCCGCTCGGATAAATCAGAATTTAATAACCCTGTATTATATTTTTCCCAGCCCTGCAGGCTATACCAAAGGTTTGCCCGTAATCCGAGATTTTTTGCTGCAGCATATGCCTGTGCAATATAATAAGCCTTGGTTGTCTCAAAAGCAGGCGTGGGGTTTTCATTATATGGTTGAACAAGCTCGCCATTACAAACCGAACAATTTACTGCATCTTCCGTATTAAGCAGATATTTTCCAGTTACGCCATACTTTGATAATATCCCATTTAAATATCCTGCTTTTTCAATAAACACTGGACCAGTGGTATTCCATGCGCTGGACCATAGGTTATTACTCTTATAATGACCCAGGTTTTTCGAATAGCGGTCTGCTTCAGGTAAGCCCCAGGTGTAAGAAAAGTAATTATAAGCATGAAAGCTTACCCCATCGAAATAAGAACCTCCCCCATTCCTGACAATCCCTTCAAAGAATTTCGATGAAACACAATTATTCCCGGCTTTATTAGGATCACAATCTAATAATAACCCTCCCACCAACACCTGTACATTGGGATTTGCACTTTTCATTGCCGGATAAACTGCTTTCAGCATTTTTGCATAATATCCACCGCCATAAAAACTGTCATCATAGTTCCCCCAGCACCCAAATTGACTATTACCACCAACAATTCTATGGTCTACATCGGGTTCGTTCCATATTTCCCAATACTTAACATTATATGGAGGAACACTGTAACGGGAAACAAGCTGGCGCATGAATTCGGCAAATTCATCGAAATATTGTTCTTTTATCGGACCACAAAAATCACCTGAAAATAATTGCGCCCATAATGGCGTGCTTCTTACATTACCAATTGGCCATAATCCTTCCGATGAAGCCAGCTGCCATTGCTTTTCAGAAGAGGCAGCTTTGGACCAATTATAATTACCCGGCGTACTTTCAATTTCCGACCATAGTATGGGAGCTCCTCCAACCCAATAGGATTGGGTATCGGCCAATTGCGATAAGCCGCTGGAATAGGAAATATAATTCATTTGCATTCCCGCAACAGTCTCGCTTCTTGGCTGCTGGATCAGAGGCAGGTATGAAATGTAACCAGCGCCCGATTCGATTTGGCTTTCCGAATTCTCTTTTTCATTCAACATTCCAAAGGTGGGACGGGTTTCAGCTAAGGATGTAAACAATAACCCCAGAATGATAGAAAAAATGATCACAAAAAATATGGGGTTTGGCTTCCGCCACAACCTTCTTCCCCCGAAAATGGGTTCATGAGTCATTTCAGCCAGCTCCTATGTATTAATCTTAATGTCTGATTATAGTGAAATATTACTTTCTTTGGAATACAAATCAAGTTAAGGTTTTTTACAAATTCGAGAAATACGAAATCCAGGTATAAACGGAATAAATATCCAATATCAAAAAACCGGCGAAAAACAATTCTGAGCCCGTGAAACCCAACCATCTAAAAATCTTACGCCAGCCATAGCTAAATATTAACATAAGCGGAATTATTGCAGGAAATCCATATCGGGCAACTGGAACATATGTTTTTACCTCATATAAACCAAAAAAACCGCGCATCAGCAGCATCAGTACAATAACGAATGTCGTGATTCCCAACCAAATAAGGGTCATTTTTAATTGAAAAGGGATTCGTTTATAACGCAAAATGAAAAATGAGCAGGAAACAATTACTCCCGCCACAGAAATGGTTGTTAAGATTTGATATCCAACTGTCGGAATACTAATCCGCTCCCAGGCAAATTTCGCCCAAAATGTTTCCATTAACTTTCTGGTCGTTGCAATATAAAGCCAGCGGCTGGCAGCGACATCGCAAATCGAAGCAAGCAATTCGCCCAGGGAAAGGTGCGCCAGCCAGGGGATTTTTCGGGTTAACTTTTCCAGCCACGGGCGAACATACAGCCAGGCGCTTTCCGCGGAGGGATTCCGCACTGGATTAATGAACTTTTTTTCTCCCCAAGAGCCTCGTTTTGTTTTGACAGAAAGAAACACTGGCGTCTTTTCGACCTGCCACCTGCCTGTCACTAAAAATATACCATCATAATAAACCTTTACGGTCTGGCTGCCTTCAGGCAAAATCGATTTGACCAAACGCATCTCCACGCGCGGCGCATTGGCTGGCACCGGCACAGTCATCCAATAGAATGTCGGTGTTTGCGACAATTGAGCAGTTTGCATGTGTAAATTAAAGCCATCGAATATTGCGGGTAAATTTCCCTGAATAGGTGTATCAGCCCAAATCCACGCACCTACTGTCACTTTTTTACCACGAAGTTTGTCAGTAGAAGAGGCTGGGAGTAATTGGCGGAATGTGGATTGGCTTGCCCCGTCTGTATCGGCTTCTATCAGGAAAGCATGGTCACCATACGGTGTTTCTTTTGTCGAAATCCGGCTAGTCGCTTGCTGAAACGAGGCGCGGTACCAAAAAGCCG
>JAAZNS010000207.1 GCA_012798185.1 Chloroflexota bacterium
GGGGCTGCGTGCTGGTTTGGCTGCTTTGGAAGCATTAGGCGTGGAACGGGCTATGGATGGCCAGCTTACCGCCTTGGTGGAGATCGACAGCGACCACTGCGCCACCTGTTACGCTGACGGCGTCATGATGGCTACCGGCTGTACCTTTGGCAAAGGCAACATTCGTAAACTGGGCTACGGTAAATTCGTGCTGACCCTGATTGATAACAAGACCGGACGGAGTGTGCGCGTGGCAACCCGTAATGAGGTGATCAAACGCAACCAGGAATCGGAATTTATCCAGTTCCGCAAGAAAGGTGTGCCGGCCTCCAAAATCGATGCCGCTTTGATCGACCCCGCGGTTGATTTCATCCTGGCTGAATCAAACGAGAATCTCTTCAAGATTGACCCGGTCCAGGAGATAAAAATCACTCCCGGACGCCCTCACGATTTCAACACGCATATTTGCGAGGAATGCGGAGAGGTAATGGTGGAACGATACGCACGAATTAAGAATGGTAAAACCGTTTGTATTCCATGTTATGAGAAATTAGCTTAACCATTTTGAAGAGCTCTTGGAGAGAATTGGTCAAGAAGAGCTTCTTAAATTACTTATTTAGAAATCATTTTCATCAATTAATCATTGCGCATATTTGTGCAAAACTATCAACACTATCAAGGGTGAAACATGAACACTTCAAAAAGAAAAATCCTATTCTTGTGTACCGGGAATTCCTGCCGATCCCAAATAGCTGAAGCAATTGTAAATGCGAAGTTTAGTGATACCTGGCAAGCATTCAGCGCTGGCACGCAGCCGGCAGGTTATGTTCATCCCAATGCAATCAAAGCATTGGAAGAGATTGGAATTGAGCATAAAGGGTCATCTAAATCGGTCGATCAATTTCGAGGAGTTGATTTTGATCTGGTCGTCACCGTGTGTGATGATGCCGCTGAAAATTGCCCAGTTTGGCTTGGAAAAGGCAAACGAGTTCATTTAGGCTTTCCTGACCCAGCAAAAGCCAAAGGCACCGAAGAAGAAGTTATGATGGGATTTCGAACTGTTCGGGATGAAATGTTGATTGGGCTGCCAAAAATATTAGTAGAATGCAATTCTTGATGGGATCTCTGGCATTTTAGCAGAAGGATTTTAAAGAGATTGACCCTTTAAGGCTGGAATTCTCTTGAGAAACCTTAACAAATCGCATAGGAACGAAAGGTCATTTGGTCTGTGATTTTTGGACGTTCGTTCACTCATCTTCAACCATTGTCCTCCGGGTCGCGAGAAAACTACTACTTGACCCTGTCATAAAAAGTCGCTATCATACGTCTAATAACTCGTAACCAAAGATCCTCCGGCCTCTTCAGAAGAGCGTCCCTCAGGCCAGGCTAAAATGCGGAGCCTGAGTGAAAAACATTCCGAAACCAGGAAAATCTCTCATAACCCGGAGGTCAGTGGTTCGAATCCACTCCCCGCTACTATAAACCACCAGAAATGGTGGTTTTTTTGTAGTTTTTTCCCTCAAACACTAGCAATAATACGATTCAAGCCCATAACCCCGGGATCATGAGTTCGAATTTGCTCCCAACGTCATAATGCAAAAAATCGAGATATAAATCTTAATTAGTCACTATGAAAGGGATTCACAACCCAGAATGAAAATGGTGTGATCTATTTTCAGATCAGGTAATATTGTTTTATGTTGACTTACACTCTTTTAATTTCGGAATACTACAAAAAACTTGGAAAAGAAAACCCATACTAAAACAAGGTTGGTACGGCACAAACGTCCTGTCATATACGTGAATGGATTTTTTGCACATACAGTTTTGATTTTCAAGAGAATAGCTTTTTTTTGCCAATAATTCTAGTCACTCATTTCTTGATTTTTCCAAGGTGTGAAATGGCTCGATTTGAATTTGTATAAAAAAACCGCCCTCCTTGCATTTTCTTTCTATAATGCTATATATAAGAAAAAAAGATCGACTCAACGTGTTAGAGCAACCAATTGTCATGGTTTACCTGATTCTATTCGCCTTTTCTCCGCAAGCCAGACAATATCTGTCACGCTTTACTTTGGCCTTCTTCCAAGTTGCATGAGCTACATCCAGAAATAGAAAAGAGTCAATCAGCAGTTCAGCGCATCCGGCAAGATATTTTACCGCTTCAGCAGCTTGAAGTGAGCCGAGTGTTCCAGCAACTGCTCCGAGAACTCCGATATCATTTGCGGTAAGCGCGGTCCCTGCTCGTGGTTCTTCGAAGGCGCAGCGCAGGCATGCGTGACCTGGTATATATGTCATTATCTGTCCGGTCATACTAACCACTCCTGCATGAGAAAAAGGCTTCTTCTGCTCAACACAAACATCGTTTATTAAAAATTTTGTTGCCGGATTATCGGTACAATCCACGATGAAATCATGTGTATTGACTAATCTGCGTATATTAGACTCATCCAATCGCTCTGCAAGAGCAGTCACATGAACATCCGGGTTTAGAGCTTTCACCTTTTCTTTGGCTGAAATAACTTTAAGACGCTGAATATCTGCTGTGGAATGAATGATTTGCCGTTGAAGGTTTGATGAAATAACCACATCAGGATCGATGATTGTTAATTCTCCCACGCCGACTGCTGTCAAATAGAAAATTGCCGGTGAACCAAGCCCACCTGCTCCCGCGATTAATACCTTGGACGCCAACAATTTTTCCTGCCCAAATTCACCAAAACCGTGAAGTTTGATGTTGCGACTGTAGCGCTCTTTTTGTTCAGGGTTCAGCAAGTTAGCCTCACACAGTCGAATAATCCAATAAACCTGCCACTGATTCTGCGACTTTCTCTTTCAATTCGAAAGGAGCATCATGATGACACCAATAAAATACCATTCCAAACAACATGTCATTCATAATCTCGCACAACATGGAAGCCGATTTCTTATTTCGAAACACCCCTTGTTTCTGCCCCTTATCAATCAGATGTGTGATGATCGCATTCCCCTCATGATCTCGCCCAATCAGAGACGTATAATACTGATCTGCAAGCCTGCTTATAGAGATTTGTAATATTTCTACTCCAACACGATTGCACATATCGCATAATGGAGAAAATAACATCATTAACTGATCAAAACAATCCTCAGAAATCATGATATTGATCAATTTTTCATTGCGCTCCGAGTCGATCGTCTTGATTTGTTCAACTATGTATTGACCGACCACATCATCTTTTGATTTAAAGTAGTAGTAAAAAGCACCTTTGGTAAGAGATGCTTTAGCGCATATTTCGTCAATGCTGGCTTCATCGAAGGAGTGTTCCTTCACGAGTTTTATAACAACATCCATGATGGCTTGTCTTGCATTATTTTTATCCGTCATAAAAAAATCCATGGCTTTCGTGTAATAGCATTAGTATAGCGCTCAAAATAAAATTGTGCAAACATTATTATTTATTATTCAAAAGATAATATAAAAATTACTCTTGACATAATATGATATACTATAGTATGTAAATATCAATAGAATTTATTCATAGTTTGTGTAATGGAAAATCCACTCTGGTCCGATGATGTGCCGACCAATTGTTTCGTCTGAAGTATTTTAAATGTTCTTCAGATATTATGTGTTCTTTTTTAAAGCGACTCCTAACACCATAGTGTTCTTGCTAAGTAAAAATTTTTTACCAAGAAAGGAACTTAATACTTTGAAAGACTATTTTGGTTACAAGGATTTGACCTGCGTGGTCACCGGAGCTGCATCCGGTATGGGTAAGGCAGCCACAGAAATGTTGGTGGATTTGGGGGCAAAGGTATATGCCCTGGACATGAACGAAGCCAATATTCCAGGAATCGCAGGTTTTGTCAAAGTCAATTTATCTGATAAAGCCTCAATCGACGCAGCTTTTGAAAAACTACCTGAAAGGATTGACAAGTTTTTTGGCATAGCCGGTTTATCTGGAGTTAAAACGGATTATTGGACAACTGTAACAGTCAACTTCATCGCGAACAAGTACATGACTGAAACTTACCTGACCAAGCGTGTACCGAGTGGAGGCTCTATTGCATTTATTACTTCCACGGGTGGATTGAACTGGGAAAAGTATCAGTGGGAGTATAAAAAGCTTCTCAATGCCAACGGATGGGAAGGCATGGTTAGCGAACTGCACAAGTTGGCTCCTCAGGATGGTTACGGCGCTTTTGCATACATTATTTCGAAACGTTGCATGAATGCATATGTAGCAAGGAATTTCAGCCGCTTTGCTGAAAAAAATATTCGTATGAATTTTCTAATGCCAGCCAGCACTAACACAGGAATGAAAGCTGAATTTTCCAAGCTGGTTGGTAGTGATGCCAATTTGATTAAACAGGCAGGATTAGCTGGTCGCCTAGCAGAATCCAAGGAAATGGCTGAACCGCTGGTCTTTTTAAACAGCGATATGGCTTCCTATATCACAGGTTATGGAATGATCGTAGATTATGGCGATACTACCCTGAAAGTGATTAAAGAGAAAAAAGATCTTCAGAATTTACCTGTTGGATTTAAAATCTATCACACTAAATTAGTTAAAAAACTGATACAGGCATATATTGATAAAGGATAATCGTCTTTAATACGGAAAGGTGAATTTTAATGAAGGGTATAGCAAATAAGATACTTGTTGTTGACTTGACTTCTCGTTCCTATCGTATTGAGGAATTACCCGAAGAGATCTATCGGCAGTATTTAGGTGGTTACGGTTTAGGCGTTTGGTATATCTATAACCATATCAAGCCTGGTTGTGATCCTCTCGGTCCGGACAATATTCTTGGTTTCACCCCCGGTTTATTCACTGGGTCCGGCGCGGGTTTTACTGGCCGATATATGGTATGTGGTAAAAGCCCTTTAACTGGAAAAGGCATTCGTACAAACGGAGAATTCTGCAGCGGTGGATGGGGAAATGCCAGCTCTGGCGGTTTATTTGGTGCAGCAATCAAGCTGGCTGGTTTTGATGCCATATTTTTCCATGGAGCATCAGAAACCCCTGTTTACCTGCTGATTAAGAAAAAACAAATCACAATTGAAGACGCAGAGACTCTTTGGGGTACAGATATTGTAAAAATGGAAGAAGAATTGAAAAAGCTTCATGGTGACAAAGTACATGTCGCCGGAATTGGTTCTGCAGGTGAGAATCTTGACTTGATCGCTGGTATTGCCAATGATCGAGGTCGTATTGCTGCTCGCAGTGGTCTTGGTGCAGTGATGGGAAGTAAAAAACTGAAAGCGATTTGTCTGGATGGCAACTTCAATATCGAATATGCTGACAGTAAAGCCATGCGTCAATTGAACCGGCAGTATTTTGCCCAGGTGCAAAAGTATAAAAACTTTAAACCGGTTAAAGCGCTGGGTTCAGGTCTCGACTATTTTGGACCAATAATGCGGATCATGCGCATGGGATTGACTTCTGCCGCGCCGCCGGCTGTTCTTCCTTATGTTATTGCTCCTACGTATGGAGGATCGCAACTTGGAACGCCGATGAGTTCAGTCATTTCAGCTGAGTCTGCAGACTCTCCGATTAAAAACTATGCAGGCAATGCACCAGATGATTTTCCATTCAAGCGTTCGATGAAACTTCGCATCAAACAAATCAACAAATATAAAACCCGTCAGTATGGCTGCTTTTCTTGCCCATTACGCTGCGGTGCAATATTAAATTATGACAAACTGCCTTATGGAGACAAAGAGACGCACCGTCCCGAATATGAGACAGTGGCTGCATTCGGTTCTCTGATTCTCAATGATGATCTTGATCTCCTGTTGCAAGCCAATGAATATCTCAATCGTGTTGGTATGGATACAATTTCAGCAGGTGTAACCGTTGCTTACGTGCTTGAAGGTGTGGAAAGGGATTATTTCCATGCTGAGGATTTTGTTTGTAAAGACTATCCAAATGGCTTTTCACCCCGTTTCAATGATCCAACTTACATCATGCCGCTACTCAAACTCATCGTCACCAGAGAAGGTATCGGCGATAAATTTGCGGATGGAACCTTTGTGGCAAAAGATCATTTTCCTGGAACAGAGGAATTTGCCATTAATGCAAACGGCTCTGAGATGGGAATGCATGATCTGCGAGCCGGAAAAGCCTGGGGTATGAGTTATATTTCAGATCCTACACCTGGCCGCCATACCGCTGCCAACTACGACATGGGACGGGTCGGAATGCCAGATTTCTATCCACCTCTTAGACCTTATGTGAAGACTTCTGATGATCCATATGAACAAGGTGTTTACTCGGTCACTGGAATTAAAATGCATCAGGTCATGGAAGCTCTCGGCATGTGTATGTTTATATACTTCCTCAGTGATTATCGCCTGGAAGCCGAGATTAAAGCGGTTACCGGATGCGACATGAATGTTGAGGAAATATTAGCTATCGGGGATCGAATCCAAACGATGCGGCAGATGTTCAATGCTCGCGAGGGAGCCATCCGTCATAAGTTGCCTCAACGAGCCATAGGAAGTCCGCCATTAAAAAATGGTGCCGCAATCGGTAATTCTGTTGATCCAGAGACTATGGTTCAAGGATATTACAAAGGTATGGGATTCAGAACTGATGGTGTGCCCACAGAAGAAACGCTGCATAAATTAGGATTGGATGAAATTATCTCTGATCTGGCGATTTGCACTGGTGCACCTTCAAAACTGGTAAATGAGTATCTGGCATCCCAGCCGATGGACGCGGGAAAAAGAGGAAATAAAAAGCACAAACCCGCAATTGGCGGCTGATAGGAGAAAATACATAATGGCATATCAAATCAATAAACTAATATGCATCGGCTGCGGTGTATGTGAACA
>JAAZNS010000208.1 GCA_012798185.1 Chloroflexota bacterium
ACAATGAAGGCGTGCCGCCGCCAAAATATATTGTGTGGATTGGAACAACACTATCCGCCGAATCGCCTACCAAGGTGATTTCCCGGCATAAAGCTTCGACATAATCATTTAATCGGTATTCGACACCAGCATATGTAATAAAATCACAATAATTGCACCGGCTGCGACAAAACGGAATATGAATATAAATACTAAATGATTCCATAAAGATGAGTATACCAAAAGCGGAAATTTTTATCCCTTTACCTTTCTAAGAAGGCTGGTATAATCGCACAGTCGGGGTTAAAACCCCCAAAAAAAATAATTATGAGTCCTGAAATTTCTTCTAAACCTACTCGACTTTGCCCGACATGCGGTACTCGTGTTGCCTCCGACGCCACTCGATGTCTGGTCTGCGGTGCAAATATTGATATACCGGTCAAAAGCCAAACCAGCGCTAGACCGGTGCAAGGCAGCCGTATGCCAGAGATCACCCTGAGCTTACCAGCCATTTTGGGATTTTTCACACTATTTCTGGCAATTGGGGCTGGCCTGGTTTATTTTGCCCTTAAACGTACCGGAGCGGTGGTGGAACCGACAGTTACACCAACCATAACATTCACAATTACACCATCGATCACCCCCACCCCGGTTACGCCAACAGTAACCAACACACCGGAACCAAGCCCAACGCCGTTTTCTTATCAGGTAGCAGCTGGAGATACCTGCTCTTCAATTGCATACGCTTTTGGCATTTCTATCAATTCCTTGGTATTGCTAAACAATCTTCCGGCAGCTTGTGACACACTGTATCCTGGTCAACCATTACTCATCCCCCAGCCTACTCCAACTATCACACCCATGCCCACAGCGACCTTAAGTGCAGCAGAAGCTACTGAGGCAGCTTGTACAAAAATCGACTATACAGTTCAAGATAACGATACGTTGAGCAGCATTTCTGCCAATTATAATGTTCCAATTGCTGTGTTAAAATCTTATAACGGTCGGGTAAACGATACAGTACGGACAGGTGAAACGATCATTATTCCATTATGTGAACGATTTGCTACCCCTGGTCCTTCACCAACTCCTACTTTACCCCCTCCCTATGCTGCTCCGAACTTATTACTACCACCGGATGGCGAACCTTATATTACCTCCGACCAGATTATTACTCTGCAATGGGCAGCTATTGGCACACTGCGTGATAACGAAGCCTACCAAATCACCATTATGGATGTTACCGACGGCACCAGTCGGAAATTAATCGATTACGTGACCGACACAAAGTACATTGTTCCCGCATCATTTCGTCCAGGAGATACTCGTCCGCACGTAATCCGCTGGTGGGTTAATGTTGCCAGACAGTCAGGTACTGACGATAGTGGTAACCACGTCTGGGATAATGCCGGCGCTTCCAGCACCCCGCGGGATTTTATTTGGATCGGCGTTCCTTCAGCAGCTACAACCCCAACGCCTTGATGTTCACATTCGAAAAAAATATAAACCGAGCTTCTTTTCTATAAGAAGCTCGGTTTTTTTTATCTTACAAGCACGCTTAGTTATTCTCTTTTTTCTAAAGGTTATACCGATGATGAAGTTTTATTGTGTATTATCATACCAGTCACAATGCTAGACGAAGGGAATTTTCAAAAAAATAAATTCAATCTCCATCGTAATCTTCGAATAGTTTAAGTAGTGGCAATTTAAAATATTAAACTCGATTTTTGTATTAGTAATTTTTTTAATTCTTGATTTTTGCGATATTTTCAGCTACTCCAGAAGCAGATTTATTTAACGCTGCCATCTCTTCTGGCGAAAGTTTATATTCGATGATCTTTTCCACGCCAGAAGCAGCCAGCTGCACTGGAACACCAAAGTAAATATCCTTAAGACCATATTCACCCGATAAATACGCAGAGGCAGGAACAATGAGGTGTTTATCCTTTAGTATTGCTTCCACCATTTGAGTTACTGCGATGGCGGGGGCATAATAGGCGCTTCCTGTTTTTAATAAACTCACAATCTCTCCGCCCCCTTGTCTAGTGCGTTGCACGATTGCTTCCAAACGGTCTTTGGAGAGAATCTCATCCAAGGGGATTCCAGCAACATTGGAGTAATGTACAAGCGGCACCATCTCATCGCCATGACCACCCAATACATAACATTGAATATTTTCGACACTAACTCCCAATTCCATCGCCACAAAGGCGCGCATACGGGCAGAATCTAAAATGCCCGCCTGACCAATTACCCGTTTTGCGGGAATGCCAGCAGTTTTCATTACCAGATAAGCCATTACATCCAAAGGGTTGGATAAAACGATAAAAATTGCATTGGGCGATCCTTTCATGACAGCTTGAGTTGCCGAACGAACGATCTCAGCATTTGCTGCCAGCAAATCATCGCGGCTCATTCCGGGTTTCCTCGGCAATCCAGCAGTCATCACAACAATATCGGAATTGGCAGTCGCTTCGAAATCATTACTTCCAACAATAGACACGTCTTTTCCAATGACTGGCATCGCTTCGAGTAAATCAAGCGCCTTTCCCTGCGGCATGCCCTCGATAATATCAACCAAGACAATATCCGCAAGCTCTCTTTCAGCAAGCCAATGAGCGGTGGTCGAACCGGTCATTCCAGCCCCAATGATAGATATTTTTTTTCTCATAGCAGTAAACAATGCTCCCTCATGATGATATTTCAACCCGATCTTGCAGAAAATGGATCGCCTGCATCGCTGCTGCAGCACCCATCCCTGCAGATGTGATGACCTGTCGAAAATGTGGATCAGCGGCTTCACCGGCAACATATACACCCGGAACACTGCTTTGCATTAAGTGATTTATCCGGATATATTTGCGATCATCCATCTCCAGCTGCCCTTCAAACAATTGCGTGTTGGGAGTATGACCGATAAAAATAAAAACGCCATCGGTGGGATGATCAAAGATTTCACCGTTTACCACATTTTTTAATTTCACCGATTTTACCGCATCTTCACCTAAAATGTTGGTCACAATTGAATTCATAATAAAATGAATTTTCGGATTGGCAGCCGCCCGGTTTTTCAAGATTGCTCCAGCCCGCAGGGAATCCCGACGATGAATTATCGTTACCGATTTTGCATAACGGGTAAGAAATAGGCTTTCTTCCAAGGCGCTGTCTCCCCCTCCAACCACAATCACATCTTTCTCTTTAAAAAACCAGCCATCACAGGTCGCACAATATGAAACACCACGTCCGGTCAACTCTGTTTCTCCAGGAACATTAAGGTGCACTGCAGAGGCTCCAGTGGCAATGATCATTGCCTCAGCAAAATATTCATTTTGATATGTACGCACATAGAATGGAGATTTGGATAGGTTTACCTCCACCGCACTATCGAATTCAAAAACTGCACCAAAATGTTCTGCTTGCTGTTTGAATTTCTCAATTAATTCAGCCCCACCTATCCCTTCAGGGAAACCGGGGTAATTTTCAACAATATATGTTAATGAAACTTGTCCCCCCATTTCCGTTCCCGTCAACACAACCGGTTTTAAATCTGCACGTGCTGCATACAAGGCAGCCGATAATCCTGCCGGCCCTGATCCAATTATTAACAATTTGACATTCTTTTTAGGCAATGTAACCCCAGATGAAACGCTAGAGAAATTGGTGAGTTTGATTTCCATGGTTTCCTCGATATTATTCGGATATTTTCAGTTAATCAACAATTTTGATGCTATCTTTGATAAAAAGTTACATATCCCAAGTCAAACTTTGGAATAAAAACTCTATTCAAGATTATTTTTTCTTACGATTTTTAAGCAATACAAACAGTAAAGCAAATGCTGAACCAATAAGTAATATTTGCCCTACTAAATATAATCCTGCAAGATAACTTTGTATTCCAGTTAATAATAAGCTGGCAAAAATTATTACCCCTACCAATTGTTGAACGGCGGTATCTAACCGGTTGATTTGATCAGTTAATTTGGTCACCTTGACTTCGATTTCGCCCCGATCAATTTTGGTCATTATTCGATCCATATTTCCAGGTAATGTAAACAGCAACCTGATATTTTCCTTGATTTGATCCAGCCAAAATGCCGGTTGAGAAACGGCTTCTCTGGCAATTATCTTTTGAGCAAACGGCACTAAATGTTCCCATACATTGAAATCTGGGTCCAAACCCGTACACATTCCTGAAAGAATACCAACTGCTCGTCCTAAAAATATGAGATCATGAGGGATTTGAAATGGCATGTCATAGATTAATTCACGAAATTCTTTAGCAAATTCATGCATTTCTGTGATGCTGATATTGGTTAATTCATTCATCGATTTCCCCCAAAACCGGTCGAACGCGGTTTTCTCCGCCTTTTCGATTAATTCAACATCCGCACCCGGCAGCAATAATCCTAACATTTGATATGATTTAGTTAACCGAGCAGGATCTCTGGTCCCAACTGCAACCAGCATTTCCCGCAATCCTTCTACAGTATCCGTGGATATCCGGCCGACCATACCAAAGTCGACAAAGGTTAATTGGAAAGGTCGATCTTCCTGGGTATCTTCACCCGTAACCTCATCAGCCGCTTGCATTGGCTTGATAAACAAATTCCCTGGGTGTGGATCAGCGTGAAAAAAACCATCCTCAAAGATTTGCTTTAAATATGTGTTTAATAATTTGGTAGCGACTGTTTTACGGTTTACTCCCGCTTGAGTGATTTGCTCATAATCGTTGATCTTAATCCCCAATACATTTTCAAGCGTAAGCACTTTTTTAGTAGTAAATGCCCATACTACTTGGGGTACGAGCACATCGCTGTCCCGGCTAAAATGATCATGAAATATCTCTGCATTTCTCCCTTCAGCCAGATAATCGATCTCTTCATAGAGAATGCGAGTAAACTCTTCTAATAATTTGGGTACATTTGCTCTCTTACTGATTGGTGGATAACGTTGTATCCATTTTCCAACTGTTTGTAAAGCAGCTAAATCGGTAGCGATAATCCTTTCGATATTGGGACGCTGAATTTTTACCACCACATCCAAAATTACCGGAGTTTGGTTTCCATCAATAGAATCCTTGTCAAATAATCTGGCGGTATGAACCTGCCCTAACGAGGCAGCAGCCATTGGTTTTTCCTCAAATTCAGCGAATATTTGGGAAAGTTTCCCTCCTAATTCCTCTTCTATAATCAGGCGAATCTCGTTGAAATCCTCTTCAGGCACCTCATCTTGAAGCCCGGATAATTCATCAGTTACCTCTTCTGGCAATACATCTACTCTGCTGGATAAGAATTGACCTACTTTGATTAAAACGCCTCCCATGCGGATTGCTAATATCCTAAATGCAGATGCATACTTGATCAGCCTTGCAGAGCGATTTTTGCGTGACCATCTTCCCAGTCCTAAGCGCGGTAAAATGACATCCCATATTATCAGATTGATGATAATACGGGCAAAAAACCAGACAATCCTTCGATAACGGTTTTGGATCATAATAGGGAAAATTATACTCTGTGAATGCGCCAAATTTATTATTTATGATATGGAATGTGGTTTTTTGAGCTAATCTAGAGAAATATGGTATCCTGAAGATATGGCAGATCTTACTCAACGCGATATTACCCGTCTTTATAACATGTTCTCTTCTTCGATTACAAATGTGGATTGCGGTGAAAAATGTGGCGTATACAATGCAAACCATGTTCCATTTTGTTGCGATATACGCTGTGTTATTCCATCTGTATATCCATGCGAATGGGAATATCTGAAATATAACACCGATCTCTGGCGTCCTCTCGAAAAAAATGACCGCTATGAAGAAACTTTTAATAAATTACCCGAAAATCAAGTTCCGCTGATTTGTTTAGGATATCAAAAATGCCAGCGAAATTTTCGGTCACTTTCCTGCCGTTCGTTTCCATTTTTCCCCTACATCGATCACCATGGATTATTTATCGGTTTATCATACTATTGGGAATATCAGGATCGTTGTTGGATTATCAATCACCTCTTTTCAGTCACAACCCAATTTCGCGATGAATTTGTAGCTGCTTTTCAATATATTCTGGAAAGATCCGCTCAAGAATATGATATCTTCTACCATCAATCCATCATTATGCGGAGAGTTTTTGGTAGGATGAAGCGAGCTATCCCCTTGATTTCTCGTGAACCTACACAGGAGCTAATATTCTATAAAGTATCGCCTCGCACTGGTAGAATGCGCCGGGCGGATGGAAATAATTTCGGGAAATATGGATATTACTATTTTGCTGAAAAATTACCATTTCCAGATGAATGAATCAAAAACAAAGCGCAGCAAGATAATAAAATTCCCCCTGGAATTGCTGCGCTATGTTTGGCAAGGTTTTAAATTAAATTATTAACTCAAGCAACAAAACTTATTGTAGGTAAGGTATGCTTGGCTTTTTCCAATTCTTCAGCCGGAAATTCATAATCTTGTAATTGACCGCTGAAATATGACTGATAAGCAGCCATATCGAAATTCCCATGCCCGGATAGGTTGAATAGTATTACTCGTTTCTCACCCTTTTCTTTGGCATCTAACGCTTCGTCAATCACGGCGCGGATTGCATGAGCGCTTTCGGGAGCAGGAATGATCCCTTCACATTTCGCAAATTGAATGGCTGCTTCGAAAGTCGACAACTGCGGTACCGCTTTTGCTTGAATATACCCGGCATCGTATAAGGCACATAAACTAGGTGCCATACCATGGTATCTTAAACCACCAGCATGAATAGGTGCTGGGATGAAATCATGCCCTAATGTATGCATTTTTACGATCGGTGCCATTTTTGCAGAATCACCATAATCGAAGGTATACATGCCGCGAGTTAGAGAAGGTGTTGCGGTTGGTTCAACAGCTAATAACTTCGTTGTTTTCCCCTTGGTGAGATTCTCTCTCAAGAATGGATACGCAATCCCGGCAAAATTCGATCCTCCCCCAACACAACCAACGACAACATCTGGATATTCACCAGCCATTTCCATTTGTTTTAGAGCCTCTTCACCA
>JAAZNS010000209.1 GCA_012798185.1 Chloroflexota bacterium
ATTTATTGGAAAAATGGAATATTATTAATCCCGCAATATCGAGCTCGTCGATACTGGCAATTATTGGTCGAGCCATGTTAGCTCTATAGAAAGTCGTCCAAAGCGTATGGTAATACCCTTTCTCCCTAATAATAAATTTATCCCTAACTGCCGTTTCTGCATACATTTGATATAGAATATCGAAATCTTGCTCTCTCCCCAGACGGGTTGTTACCCCTTTTTTACCGGCAAGTCGCAGGTTATAGCGGGTTTTTTGTTTCATATTCTCGAGTAATTTCGCTTCGTCTTGCGTTATATCGATTATTACCGTATTACGAAATTGAATTTGTTCTTTAGAGAAGACCCAGCCATTATTACTCAACTGATCCATTACATTTTTACCCAACTCTGTCTCGGTATAGCCTTCTTCTGCAGGAAATCCATACCCCATAGTGATATCCGGATCAATCTTGATAAATATCGCCTGGTTTTTTACCGCAATATGTTGCAAATCTTGCAGAACCGTTTTTCTATGATCGTGATTTGTCCAATCACCTAATAATGGACCTTTGGGTATATATAAAATTCGCCATTTAAATGGCAAGAAACTAAAACGCACAGTACGCATTAATATCATAGCAGCAGCAAATATTTTCTCCCCTTCTCTCCACGTTTTAAAAATTGGCTGCCATCCATACTGCATTTTTACTTGCCCCCATTCCCGAGTTTGCATAAAATGAGATTCGGGAAATGAACGGATGATCTCATTCCAGGATTGGATATCTTCGCTGGAGTTTACTGTCAGATTCACCTGGACCTCCTCATCATCCAGGCGTTATAAAGTTGATAAACTGGCAAGTTGTATACTCGATCAAAGGGTCCCATGCTGCGGCATATCTTTCCGCCAAAGCCCCGTTTAAATCGATAAACTCCCCATAATCCATCGGATCTTTTCAAGAAATTATTTTCCAGGGTTGTTTCATCATAGTCTGGTATACCCCATAAGTCATATTCGTTACAACCCCGGGATCGTGCCCAGCGGATAGCTTCCCATTGAAGCAGATAATTAGGCATTAATTCCCGTTTAATTTCCGAAGAACCCCCGTAAAAATACCAGGCTCGGTTTCCATGGGCAAAAACCATTAATCCCGCTAATATTTGCCCTTCATACTCAGACATAAATAATTCGCATTCACCTAAAGGATAGAAAATATTGTACGCACAAGCGTAATAATCGAGGCTATGAACACCAAAACCGTCCCGTCTACTGGTAATATCCAGTATTTTTGTGAATGCAGCAATATCCGTCGAAGGATAAACCCGAACTCCTTTTTTACTGGCAAGCCGAATGTTATATCTGGTTTTTTGTTTCATCCGGTCTAAAATTTGCTCTTCTGAACCGCGTAGGTCCATTATAATGGTCCTGGAAGGCTGGATTGCGTGCCCGCTGTTGCGAAAACCGAAGATATGAACATCGCGATGCTCATGAAGTGTTATTTGCCAAATATCGGGTTCGATTTTAAGAAAAATACAGCGCTGTGCCCGGCATAAGCTATCGATCTCTTCCATGAATTGATTTAGTGCTTCATCCCATATTTGGTATTGTGGTTCTTGATTATGAACAAATAATTTTTCCCCGCCAATTGGACCTTTGGGAAGGTAAGCAATATTAAATCCCAGAGCAAGTTTACGAATCAATATTTGCGCAGCAATGCTGCCGCTTTGAATACGAAAAACAGTCCAGCCAAATCTGGATTTTAAATCTCCCCAAGCTGTAGTTTGAAGAATATGTGCGTGAGGATGAGCAGAGAGGAATGAGCCCCATTCGTCGCTAGTTAATAATGGCATAGCAACTCAACCATTACCTTCCCCGAAATCCAAACACCGTGGAAGGTGTTCGGAACAATATTATGAAATCGAGGAAAAGATTGCGATGTTTAATATAATACAGATCATATTCCAACTTGGTAATAGTTTCATCGATGGTCGAGGCATAACCAAAATTTACTTGAGCCCACCCTGCCATTCCGGGTTTAACCAACAGTCGGGCTCGATAAAACGGCACATGTTTTTCAAATAAGGCAACCAGTTCCGGTCTTTCAGCACGAGGTCCAATAAGGCTCATCTCACCTCTTAAGACATTTAAAAATTGGGGTAATTCATCAAGATGCGTCTTCCGCAAGAATTTCCCAACCTTTGTTGCCCGTTGATCATCTTCTACTGCCCATTGAGGCCGGCCGTCTGCCTCAGCATCCCGGCGCATTGTACGAAATTTAAATATTGTATAGGGAACATCCCGCTTTCCCGACCGTACTTGTGAATAAAAAATAGGCATTC
>JAAZNS010000210.1 GCA_012798185.1 Chloroflexota bacterium
ACCAATTCGTCATTCAAGGCGCGGTAAATCGATTGCGATACAGCTCTGCCCCGGCGTGCCAGGGGATGTACCCTGCGTAATAACTCTACACGACGGATAGCTTCCAATCTGGCAGAGAGCCAAAATTCCCGGTCGGTATCTAACAGGTCGATGCCCCCGATTTCTTTCAAATATAATCGAACCGGATCTTCACCCAATTCTGCCAATAACTCGGGATGTTCGAAAAGCTCCAATGGTTCTTCTTTTGCTAAAATATCCAAATTTTCCGCTTCGATAGATAATGTGACATCATCTGGATCTTCCATTCCTGGGGCATCTTCAATATCCAACAACAAATCATCCATATCTTCGATGGGCATTGAAATCACACTGTCAATATCTTCGGCTGGCAAGGGTTTCATATCCGATTTCGAGGTTTTACGCGTTTCCGATAAATTTGATTTCATGACAGAAAATTCCCAATATTATTTAATGGCTCTGCACAGATTGATCGAAATAATTGGCGAGCGCTTTATCCAAGTAGCGAAGTGCAAGAGTGTTTTCAATCATTGATTGACTGTATTGCGTGGCTTTTAGATCGCCTTTTTCTTTTGCATCAATCATTAAAAACCCTAAATAATCAACATGTTGGCGGGTTCGATTCCGACGTAAGATCAATAAATTGCGGCGCAGGTCTTCAAACACATCTTCATCTTCTACATCTATACCTTTGGTTTTTTCTAATAAATCGTCAGCCACTTCCATGAGCGGTAAAGATAGATTTCGCATAATATAGTTAAGCGGTTCTGTTAAATCTTGGTCCAAAGATTCTTGCAATAAGCGCAGTATTGTCTGGTGATCGGAATGTTGGAAATCGTTAATCGAGAGTCTATCCAGACCTTCTTGAAGAAAAGCACGATCGATCCTGTATAACAAATCTGGCTGGCGCAATAATAATCCCAATGAATGTGCTTCCAAAGCATAACCACTCATTGATTGAATAGGTTTCTTTTCGACAGCCAGCGTATCAGCTTTTCTGCGCCTCATAGGACGCCGCCCAGGAACATGGCTGCGTCCTTCCACAACCAATGCCCTCTCACTCACCCGCAGCAATCTTGCCAGGCGCTGAATATAAGTATCCCGCTCTATTGCGCTGGGTAGATCGGAAATCAGAGGCAGTACTTGTGAAGCGATGGCATCTTTCACCTTTGGGTCATCAATATCCTGAGAAGTTGCCAAGGTCTCCATCACATGAACAACGACTGGTTTGGCATTTTCCAGAATCTTCCGCCACTCTTCTGCATCACGGCGCACTACATCGTCTGGATCCATACCTTCTGGTAACGTGGTCACCCGGATGTCTGCTTGAAGGCGCGCTTCGTGTTTAAGCAGCCCGCGCGCATCAAAAACCAGCTCCTGCTCCCTATCTAGAGTCTGACGGGCAATCTCCAACCCGCGCATGGTAGCTTTAGCACCAGCAGCATCTGGATCAAGAGCAAATATGATTCTTTTAGTATAGCGCTTCAATAAATAAAGCTGGTGTTCGGTGAGTGCGGTGCCCATAGGGGAAACAGTATTAGTAAACCCTGCCTGGTGCAGCGCAATGACATCTAGATATCCCTCGACAATCACCGCCTGATCCATCTCTCTGATGGATTTCCGAGCGCGGTCTAACCCGTAAAGCAAATTTCCTTTATCGAACAACACGGTCTGCGGCGAATTCAAGAACTTGGGAACGTCATCAGGATTTAGAATCCGTGCGCCAAACCCTGCCATCCGCCCGCGTTCATCACGAATTGGGATCATGATTCGGTGACGGAATCGATCATGATAACCGCCGCCTTCTCTTTCCGATACCATTCCGGCATCAAATAAATCAGCTTCAGAGTATCCTTTGGATTTGAAATATGAAAGAAAGGTTTCCCAACCCTGGGGCGCATATCCAATCCCAAACGCTTCTAGAGTTTGCTCCTCCAGCCCGCGCTCTTTCAGATACGTCAATGCCTGTTGACCTTCCGTTGAATTTTGGAGATGGTGACGGTAAAAAATGACTGCTTGTTCGAGTATTGCGCGCAGGTTATCATGCTCTTCTACGGCTGCTTGTTCATCAAGGGTTGGCGGTTTAAGCTGCACACCTGCTTTTTCTGCAAGATAACGTAGTGCTTCAGCGAAATCCCATCCTTCACGCTTCATCACAAATCCAAAAATATCTCCCCCCTCATTGCATTGTCCAAAGCAGCGCCAGGTGCCCGATTCAGGGAATACTGCAAATGCTGGTGTACGCGTATTACTGTGAAATGGACAGAACCCGGTGTAATTCTTCCCCGAACGCCGCAGTTGCACCGTTTCAGAAACCAAATCTACGATATCGA
>JAAZNS010000211.1 GCA_012798185.1 Chloroflexota bacterium
CCAAATTAGCATAAAGCACACTACTCAAATAACGCTCGCCAAACGAAGGGATAATCACGATGATTAATTTTCCTGCTAGTTCATGCCTTCTCGCAACCTGCAATGCAGCCCAAGTGGCTGCGCCAGATGAAATACCTACCAGTAAGCCTTCTTCTTTTGCCATCCGCCGGGCAGTCTCCAGCGCATCTTCGTTTTTTACCCGCACAATTTCGTCATAGATTTTTGTATTGAGCACATCGGGGACGAATCCTGCTCCGATTCCTTGAATAACATGTGATCCCTTTTGCCCGCCCGAGAGCACCGGTGAAGCATCCGGCTCTACCGCTACCACCCTAAAGGAAGGCTTGCGTGCCTTTATTACCTCACCCACACCGGTGATCGTCCCACCTGTACCAATGCCTGCCACCAAAACATCCGCCCTTCCCTCTGTATCGCGCCATATTTCTTCGGCTGTGGTTTTACGATGAATTTCCGGGTTGGCAGGGTTTTTGAATTGCTGTGGTATAAAAAAACGGGGATCGCCCGCCGCCAATTCATTTGCCTTTTTTATCGCCCCTGCCATCCCCTCCTCGCCAGGCGTGAGAATCACTTCTGCACCGTAAGCTTTCAGCAACATGCGCCGTTCTTTGCTCATGGTTTCTGGCATGGTCAATGCCAATCGATACCCCTTGGCTGCACAAACAAATGCCAGCGCGATACCGGTATTCCCGCTGGTTGGTTCCAGGATAATCGTGTCTTCTTTGATCAATCCGGCTTTTTCGGCTGCTTCGATCATTGCTACCCCAATGCGGTCTTTAACGCTATGGGCAGGATTTTGGTATTCCAGCTTAGCAACCACTTCGGCAACCGCGCCGGTTGTTATTCGATTCAGGCGAACCATGGGTGTGTTTCCAATCAACTCAGTGACATCATTAGCGATTTTCATAATAAATATCCTATGATTAATTACTCAAAATAAACGACCAGCAGACGCCATTTATGGCGTGTGACGATGCAAATATCTGCACGCTCTGCTTATTAAACTAGCAAGCGGGGTTATAATCACCCTTCGTCAGTCTGCTGGTCGAACAGTTGATTGGGAAATCTCTAATTACTAGTCTTATGACGAGGCGGTGATTATATACCCCGCCTCAGACACATGCAAATCAACATCCAATACTCCCTAATTATTATGATTATATTCATAATATTATAATCAATTATTGACGTCTGTCAAGAAATTAATTGGAAAATATTGAAGGTGATATGTGGTGATGCGGCAAAACCGCATTACCACATAACCCGTCATTTATCTTTGTAAGAATCGCTTTTCTACACTTTCCCCTATTTATAATTACTCAAGGTGAGTTACTCGGTTCAATCGATATAAGCTGGTTAAGGGCATTAATCATCAGCGTCCATTCACTCCCTGGTGTACACTGCATAAATAGCTGCTCGTCAGTAGTTGTATATGAATAATTCCCCTTATCGGTCTGGAAAACAATCGTATAAGATTCTTCTTGTTCGCCCGTTCGTTGATTGCGGCTGAGGTTTACCTCGGGCCAGCGCGGATTCATATCGCTGCCTTGTAACTGAATCGTATCAACAACCTGCCAATCCTGAGTAACGTATTGGCAGTAATCTTGATAAACCTCATATTCACAATCCTGCACTACTTCGGCATAACCGCTTCCAGTATCTTTTGAATAAGGAGTACCGCATACTTCTGTTGCGCCTTCTGCAGGTTCAGATTGCGTATGATGATATCGCTTTGTACAATTTCCCAATTCAGCGCCTTCAGGAATATCTTCCAGCCATGTTTCTCGGGTCACATTCACAAAATCAAGAATTGGAACAGCGCGATACCATTGAACACGCTCAACTACCCCCGTGACGCTTTCCTTCTTTGAACTGAGAGCTATAAAAACAACGATACACAAAACAATCAACAGCAGCCCAGCACCGATAATAATCCACATCCATTTATTAGGTGTTCCAGGAGCCATAGACGGTATAACTGGCGCGGCTTCTTGTTTGGTCAGCAATGCCCCACAAGCTGAACAGGTTGTACGCGTTTCCAGGTTCTTCGTTCCGCAATTGGGACAATCAATTTCCCTAACGGGTTCCTTTTCGGTTTTATACGCACCTACCACCTTACCGCTTTCCCGTTTCTGACCACCTGTTAACTCGCCATTACAGTTCACACATATCACTGCATCAGCGGCGTTGCGCGCTCCGCAATATGGGCAATGAATATCGGGACCTTTTTTTGCCTCAGCGATTTTTGCCTCATCAGTAATCAACTCTTGCTGCGGTTTCTGTTCAAATTGAACATCCGGCGGCTGGGGAGCCCCGCATGCCAGGCATGTTTTCTGGGGACCCGGGTTTTTCGTTGAACAGTTTGGACAGGTCCACACTAATTCTTCATATCCCAATCTTTTTTGCGTCATGGTTCCTTCTACCCTATAATAATTTATTCTTCGCTTTTCTTCTTTTTCCCTTCACCAATACCCAATGGTACCCATTTCTTCTCATCTTTTAAACGATGCTGCATTCCCTGCCGGTCGTGAACTTCATCGAAGTTATTGGGTTTGATGAACATATTCTCTCCATCCAACAAACCAAATACACCCGATTGCCCAGGTTCGGGGCGTTTTTCAAGTTTAAATTGCGCTGCGTTCGCTGGCGTGTAATCAATCGGTTCTTCATAAGTGGTTACAAACCCTTCATAGTTCCGCAGCACTATCTTATGATCCGACATGCTTAACATATAGTTGGGTTGCAGCGGGATCTTTCC
>JAAZNS010000019.1 GCA_012798185.1 Chloroflexota bacterium
ACGGGTTTCGCAATAAGATTTGCTGATCCGGTCATGGTTACCTTGGATCAAAAATAATCTGCCCCTTAACATACCAGTCAGGAGGTCAAAATTGCTTTTGTTGCCTAACGCAAAATCACCCAGGTGCAGAATGGTTTCGTCTGGGGAAACCAGATCATTCCAATTCTTGATAACCAATTCCTGCCAGTTATCGGGCCGGCTGCAATACTTTCCTATATTCTCGTGGAAGAAATGCGTGTCGGAAATTATCCAGGTATCGAGAGTGATTTCGAGTGTGTTGTCGGTAACCATCCTTTAATTATATTTGGAGATTTTTATTTTTCTCTACCTGATTAAAATAGGGGATTAGGTTATTGTGGATGATGTCTGTAAAAAAGGGGATGTGTAATGATTTTAGGAAAAATTAACCCTTGCCGATGTGGTTTCCTTTTGTAAAATTCTTGATGGGACTTCAAATCTTTAATATATGCCCATTGATGTCCAACCACTCAATCTTTTGTTGATAATCAGGCATTAATACGTGTACTTTATCCCAAAAATCTTTACTGTGGTTTTTCTCAACAACATGAATCAGTTCATGAATAACAACATAATCAATGACAGGTACTGGCGCCATGACCAAACGCCAGGGAAAACTAAGTGTTCCTTTAGCGCTGCATGATCCCCAGCGTGAATTTGCAGATGTGATTTTGATTTGCTTTACAATAATGCCACTTTTTTTGCTATACCAAGCAACACGATCTGAAAGCACATCCTTTGCTTTGTCTTTATACCAATCGACAAAAACAGATTTTGCATTTATTAAAGCATTTTGATCTAAAAAAAAGAATGTATCCAACTTTAAAGGAACATCACCTTGGCTAATTATCTTCAAACGGTATGATTTACCAAGATACAGGAAACCTTCTCCATTCACAAATTCCTTTTTGCCAGTTTGCGGATAGGTAGATAAAACTTCTTGTCGTTTTTTCTCAATCCAACTACTTTTTCGATTAATCACAGAAAATATTTGCTCATCCGTCGCGTTTCGGGGTGCTCGAACGATCAATTCTCCATCACGCTTAACAATTAAGGCGATGCTTTTCCTGTCCGTACGAATAACCTGGTCAATCCTAATCATAATGATTACCGAATATGCATAGCTAACTCGATGATCTTCTGTGCTACCTGATTTCGGTTCCTCACAAATTCGGGTTTATCCCTGAAGTTCATCAATAAATGTGTCAAGACGAATGATTTTAACCGTTTTTGGGCTGGGAAGTTCTCCCAAAAATCTACTTGTCGTGTCTCTCTATGGACGATTTCCAAAATGTCATTAGTGGTCGCTAATAAGCGGCTAAGGTCCGTTTCTTGTAAATCTTGTAGGGCTTGCGTTCCGTATAATTCGCGTTTTAGCAATGCAAGAAAAGGTAGTTCGGTTTTGGGATTAAGTCCATAATTTTTTTCATCCGCCCGACCCTTTGCAAGGGTTTGTAAAACTTCTTCTAGCTCTTTTGCTAATTTGTCCCAATTATCCTGATATTCTGCCAGAACTTTTTCAAGTTTTTCTCCGAGTCGTTCATAGAACTCCGGGTCAGTTTCGTAATTCTCGCTGATATGCTCTCGAATTGCTGTTGTGATTTCTTCTGCGGTAGCGCGAGATGTCTTATTCTGGCGAATTTTAGCCTTAAATGCATCAGAAAAAATTGGCAGAGGAGGGATCTTGGGATCGACGCCTTTGGAAATCAAGAATTCGTCCACGATCTCACGAATTTTCCGGCTTGCATCCCGAATACTCAATTTCTCATCACGGTACCGGTTACGCGCGGATTCACTAATCCATGAAAGTGTCTTTAAATCATAAACAAATCGAAGTGCCTCAGGATCCGGGAGAACACGATCAATCGCTTTATTGAAAGCACGCAGCAGGCTAATGAATTCATCTCGAACTTCTTCATCAGCCAGTACATCTACACAGGCATCGATATCTTTGAGATTCGTATCATATTGGTTAAAGAAATCTTTCACCTGGTAATGAATATATTTCAAAGTATCAATATCGGCACTTTGATCGATTACAACAGAAAGAATTTCATCTTTGTCCTTTTCGTCGAAGACTGATAATGCTTCCCTTAAATGATGAGCTAATCCAACGTAGTCGACAATATAGCCGCAGCTTTTATTCTTGCTAACGCGATTTACCCGTGCGATTGCTTGGAGCAAATTATGTTCTTTTATGACGTTGTCGAGGTACATCACTTGTTCAACGGGTGCATCAAATCCGGTGATCAACATACTTTGCACTACCAGAATGCCCACATCGCCTGAAACCCCCGCCTCATTGGTTTGGTCAAAAGGTAGTTTAAAGCTGGAAATTACGCGTTCATGCTGGCTATCTTCTGTGAATGGTTTATAGATGGCTTCATCGTTGTTTGTACCCGAAATCACCACCTCGACTTTCATTCGTTTAAGCAGTTCTATATCCTCTATTGAACCGCCGCTCGCTTGTAAGCTCTCGATCTTTTTTTGCAAGGCCGCATCCAGATATTGCTTGTAACGGATTGCTGCCAGCCGAGATACCGCAACAACCTGAGCTTTGAAGCGGTTAGGAAAAACTTGTTCCAGGTAATGATCCAACATATCTGCAGCTTTATCACGGATCACTTCTTCCGCTTCAAGATAGGCTCGCCAGGTATAGCGATCCAGAATCAATTGTCGCTCATCTTTATCCACCGCTGAGAATACATCTTCAAAGCGGCGATTCATCTGCTCTTTATCTGTCACATCGCCTTTATGCGTGCGGCCCTCATAGACGATCTCGACGGTGACCCCATCCTCGACAGCCTGACGGACTGAGTACTGGTCAATATATCCCCCAAAGGTGCGTTCTGTTTTTTCAATCGGCGTTCCTGTGAAAGCAACTCGAACCGCATTTGGCAGCGATACTTGTAAATTTGCACCTAACAACTTGTACTGCGTGCGGTGAGCTTCGTCAATCATGACCAGGATTTTGTCAGATGAATTAAGCTGTGGAAATTGCTGCTTCAATTCATTTTCCTGGAACTTATGGATCATTCCCATGACCAGATCTGGCGTTTGTGAACGTAAAAATTCCTTTAATGAAGCAATTGAATTCGCTTTTTTCAGACTGTATCCAACGGATTGGGCAGTATCCCCTAATTGTTTTTCCAGGTCGGTGCGATCGGTTATAAATACTACTTTGTATTGATTTAAACTTGAATCGTGAAACATGGCACGCACCACGAACATCATGGTGAGCGACTTTCCCGAACCCTGGGTGTGCCAAACGATCCCCCCTTTTTCCGCCGGCGTGTTTTTTTCTTTCAACCGTGTAATGATCTTTCGCGCAGTTCGGTATTGCTGATAGCGAGGTACCAGTTTAATGATTCTCCCTTTATCATCGGTGACAAAAACTGTGAAACTATGGATGATATCCAACAAGTTGGTAGGAGAGAGCATGCCTTGGGTCAGCAGCTGCTGGCTGTTGACCGATTCACCGCCTTCGGTATCAATATCCGATAATTTATAAGGATAAGGGTCTTTCCACTCAATAAAGTGTTCCAGCTCACCGGTTATGGTTGAGTAGCAACATTTTTGACGGTAGGTAGCGACTTGGAACTGATTGAACCAGAACAGTTTTTCGTTTCCTTCTACCATGCCACGCCGATTGGCGTAACGTTTCAGCTGTTCGACTGCTTCACCCATTGGATCGGCAATGGCTGGTGATTTGCATTCAATCACGATCAGGGGCAGCCCATTTACAAACAAGACGATATCTGGGATGATGTGTTTTTCGGTGCCTGGGACATTCAACTTGAACTGGGATACTGCCAGAAAGCGGTTATTGGCCCTATAACCAAAATCTAGAAAACGAACCGTCGGGCTTTTCTCCCGTGTTTGGTGGTTCACGTCTACCGGCCAGCCCTCCAGCAACAGATTCAGAATTTCTTCATTAACTTTGAGCAGGCTATTTGCTTGCGGGGTCTGGATGCGGTGCACCATGGCTATAAGTTGATCTTCTTGCATCCAGGGGTTTATCTGTCGCAAAGCAGCAAGAAGTTCGCTTTCGATGATTACTTCTGAAAACGATTCACGTAGAGTGCTGGCAGGATCGTATTTATCGCCTCTTAAGATCCGCCAGCCTAATCTTTCCAATTGACGTAAAAAAGGCTCTTCAACCTGTTCAAGTTCATTGAGACGATTTTGATCCATGACAACCCCTATTTCAACTCATTTTCAAACCGGTCGGTTGACCAGATCTGTTTACAGATTTGCCGATACAATTCCTGACGTTCATCCAGATCAGCTTTATTGAAGTGTGCGTGCGGTTTGAACTGCAGACCACTGCGCTGGATGTATTGGTTAAATGCAGGATTGTTTTGGTAGCAAAGGCTATTTAAAGAGCGTGCAAGCATATTCTGTCCAAAGTAAGCC
>JAAZNS010000020.1 GCA_012798185.1 Chloroflexota bacterium
ACAATTGCACTGCCGCCCGATTTAACCACAAATCGATGGGGTACCAGAATTACGACCACATTGGCAGCCGAGAGCTGGATGCCGGTGATTTTATCATTAAGCGGACCATATGCTTCGCCAGAGCCGCCGAAATCTTCCTGGGTATCCTGGAAGCGCAGGTATCGACCGCTGGCGGTATCATAATCCCAACGGCTATATGCGCTGATCGAATAACGGTTGAAGATTTTTATCGCAGGTTGACCATTGGCAGGTATCTCATTTTTAAATGTCATGCCATCCAAATTCTGCCGATTATTATCCGCGCCTTTTCCAACTACAAAATTCCCCATTTCCTTGGTATTGACTACCAGGAAATTTTGGAAATTCTGATCCAGCCGGCACATGGGCGGGCAATTAGAGCTGCCTTCCACAACCAGCCGGTTATAAAACTCGGCTGCAAATAATTTATTAAGCACACGCTTATCGGCTCCACCAAAGGCAAAAATCGATTTATACATGCGGATCAGCGCAATATCCAAAAGCCTGGCGGAGCGGATGGGTCCAACCTGTTCGGCATCATTGCCATAGAAAATGGCATGAAATCTCGTCATCCCGTTATTCTGATAATAGTCATAGACAATATCCGCTAGGGAGAGATTCATGGGCGGGCGATCGTTCCGTGGAAAGATCTGTATTTTCATTGCCACTGGGCGTCGATCCAGCCGGGTAGGGTCAGTTACAATCAACCCGGTCAATGGATTGACTTCAGCGGGAAAATTCACAGGGCCGTAATCCTGCGCAGTTGGGGTTGTAATTGGCGTATTCGTAGGCAGGATGGGTGTTGGCGTGTCGGTAGGCGGTACAGGGGTATCAGTTGGAATAACACTTGGGAGATCAACGATTTGCGTAGGCGCAGACTGCAATCCAATTCCGGGAAGTGTGCATCCAACCAATAAAAATATAAAGCATATTGAAACTGCAATATTTTTTCTCATTTCATTATTCCTTTAAATTTCATTATTCCTTTAATTAGTGTCACCGACATGTTTGTGACACAGATTCAAACTGCTATAATACCTCAATCATTTATCTTTGCCAACTGTCTTGCGTTTTCAACAAAATAACCTATAATCAAAGCATGAGACAACGAATAGCCAGTTCAGGCAGGTTGGAATTTTCTTCATGGAAAATACCCTTGCTCCTGGTAGTATTGTTATTGACGATTATCTGGGTTTGGGAAACGCCGCCTGGTTTATTGGGGAAAGCTGACGCCATCGGTTATGCTATATGCCATCGTATTGATCTGCGTTCATTTCACATTGGCGATCGACAGCTTCCGCTATGTGCCCGATGTATGGGAATGTTCCTTGGTGCGCTATCTGGATTGGTTTTCCAGAATATTATCAGCAATAAACATAGCGGTACTGCCCCCCTAAAAGTATTAATCATCATCGGTATTTTTGTAGCAGCGTTTGCCGGTGATGGCATAAATTCGTATCTTTCGCTATTCCCCGGTGCGCCTACGTTATATGCCCCAAATAATACGCTTCGTTTATTAACCGGCAGCGGTATGGGCATTGCTCTCAGCGTAATCCTCTTTCCGGCATTCAATCAGTCCGTATGGAAAGATTACAAACCCGAACCAGCGATGCCGGGGTTGCGCTGCGTGGTAAATCTGTTGCTCATTATTCTCCTGATCGATGCCCTTGTTTTATCCGAGAATCCTTTGGTATTATTCCCCTTGGCGATAATTAGCGTCTTGAGTGTATTGATAATTTTAACCATGGTATATACCATGCTGTGTTTAATCGTATTGCGCGCCGAAAATAAATATGACCGTATCTCGGAAATGATTTTTCCCTTGACTGCAGGTTTTGGTATCGCATTATTACAAATTGGCGCGCTTGATTTTATTCGTTACCTTTTTATTGGCTCCTGGGAAGGTTTTTTTCTGGGATGAAATTGGAGTATTAATATGGATGTCTTAATGGGTATTTTTTCTGCTTTTGGTCTTTCCGCCAGCGCAGGGCTTAATGCATATATTCCATTACTGGTGGTCGCCTTGCTTGGCAGGTTCACAGATGTTATTCACTTAACCCCCCCTTGGGATACGCTCACCAGCTGGTGGGTAATTGGCCTGCTGGTTGTATTGAGTTTGATCGAAGGGCTTGCCGATAAAGTCCCGGCGGTAAATCATGTAAATGATATTATCCAAACCTTTGTCCGCCCCGTCGCGGGAGCAATTATCTTTGCTGCCAGTGCAAAAGTAATAACCGATGTGCATCCTGTTCTATCGTTGGCATGTGGATTGTTGATTGCAGGGGGCGTTCATGCAGCAAAATCACTGGTGGTTCGCCCGGCAGTCACCGCTACTACAGGAGGCGCTGGAAATGTTCCGGTCAGTATTCTCGAAGACCTCATTTCTACAATACTTTCGATTTTATCGGTAGTCGTTCCAGCATTGATTGCCATGTTTATCATCCTGTTTACCTCATGGGTGGTATGGTGGATGTGGCGGCGCGCCAATCGCTTGAACGCAGAAGCATGATTTAATTCGAGATTTCACAATTCAAAACAGAAGGAGATTTATTTATGTCAGATCAAACGCCGTATATTCCCCCTCAAACTGAAAACCGTCCCTCCAGTACCATGGCGATTGTCAGCCTGATTGCTGGTATCTTAGGATTAACTGCTTTTCCATTTCTTGGCAGTATCGTAGCCGTTATAACCGGTCCAATGGCAAAAAAGGAAATCCAGCAAAGCATGGGAACACTTGGCGGTGAAGGATTGGCAAAAGCAGGCATCATTTTAGGCTGGATTGGAATTGCGCTGGGAGCTGTTGGCTGCTGTATTGCCGCTTTTGCGATTTTATTACCTCTTGTGCTTGTCCCATTGGGATTATCCACTCAAAACTCAAGCTCACTGCTGCCAATTTTGTTGGGAATACTTAATTTCGCCTAACCAGGATTTATAATGAATTGGTTTGAATTTATCCAGCAATCTATCAATGATTTATAACAGGAGAAGAAAATGGACCAAAATTTCGCACCGCCGTCTGAAGAAGCGCCCAAGAAGAAAAGTAAAACCGGGTTGATCATCGCTATTATTGTTATTGTCGTATTATGCTTCTGCTGCGCCGTTGGAGGCGTTATCTATTATTTATGGACCTATGGCGATCAAATATTCAATCTTTCTTCGGAATTACTTTCCCTCTTGATCTAATTAAAGTAATCACAAAAAAGGGCTGTCCAATTTTGGAAAAGCCCTTTTTTTATCTTAATCATTGAGCTCTCATCACTAATCACTCAGACCGACTGAGTAGTTACATCTCTTAGATATTTCTTCTAAAAAACGATCCGTTTGAATTTCAGCCAAGCCCGCCAAAGCTTTTTCTCTAATCTCAGGCAATATATCCAAAGCTTCAAATTCATCCTCATCCAATATCACCTGTTTGCCATCCGGGAAAATCAATACATCGAGTGCCAAATCCTTATATGAGATCGAGTTCTTTTGGATAAATGCCGGGCAGGAAATGTTAATATACCAGCCCCGCAGACTATCGTCTTTGCCATCATAAATTTCAAAAATGTTATACCAGCGATTGTTGAAATAGGTCTCAATAAAGCGGTCTCCCCGCCGAAGGGGCATCCCATGAATTATCATATCCTGACGGTCGAAATATGCTTCTAATACAATGCAATCTTCATCCTGTTTGAGGATACGGCCGTCATACCGCCACATTTCCTTGCCATCTGAATTTTGCTTGATTACAGTGATTGATTTATTTTTTTTCATAGTAAATAAAGGTATCAGCCCAGTTTTTCACATATAAAAAAGCGTCTTTGATCATCAACCAGTTTCGAATATCGATTCTCTAATTTTAAAAGTTTTCTAAATATTTACAGTCCATAGCCCGGATTATTTCCCGGTCATTTTGAACAAAAGATGGCAAAAATGTTGCAACGAACATTTATGTCATCGATAACATTTATTGATAAAGGTGCATCCGCAGCGAAAACGGTGATGGTGATGGTAAGGTAGACAACATGATTGAGCGGATACGAGGAATTTCTGATTTACATAAAACAATCTTGATGATGATCATTTGGATATGCATCATTGTTTTACTGATTATTCTATCAGGCTGCGAACCTTTCGAAAACTTTTTTAATCAAGCCAGCTATCATCTTGAACAAACCAGTGCTGCCCTGGATCTGCGTTCCACCCAGCTAGCTTTGCAGGCTACCCAATATTATCAAGGCGCTGCTGAAACAGCCTTTTCTACCCGTATAGCCCAAGATGTTCAAGCGACTTATCAGGCTGGTCTCACACAACCTATCGGCACCCTTTCGGCTCAAGAAAATCATATTGCCAGTATCACAACAACTAAGACGCCAGAACTCCATATTCTACCCATCCAATCTGTTCCTCCTCCCGCAGAAGAAATTCCCCAGGCTGTATTAATGGAAAAAATCAAATCTTCCAATATCCTTCTCTTCGAAGATATGGCAGGCTGGGGAGGTTCGAGGTTTATCAAAGATGCCTTAGATTTAGCCGGCTATTCCTATACCGATGTTGGCAGCGCACAGGGTTGGCTGAGAAATAACATGCTTTCGAATAAATCTTGGGATTTGATCATCGTAGCCTCTGAAACGCGAACTAAAATCCAGGGAGAATTTTTCGACCTGCTGCTCGATGAAATTCACCATGGAACTGCCATTATTATCGAAATCTGGGATGGGGATGTATTGGCTAAAGGCAAGCTCAGATATTTATTATCGGAATGCGGCATTGAAGTTCATGACGATTGGTATAACCCGAATATCCGCACAATATTTTGGCTCATCCCCAATCATCCAATTTTTCAAGAACCGAATGCCATTGCCTCAATAAAGGAAAGCTATTTTTGGGCAGATGATATCGGCGACCTTGTTCGGATTGTTCCCGGTGGTGACGCTGTACTACTGGCTGGCACAAAAAAAGACAATAAAGATGATCATGGAGTTCTTACAACGTGTTTTGACGGCAGAGTCATCATTCAATCGTTTTCCAGTCATGATTACGAACGAGCCGGCATGATCGATTTATGGCAGAATTACATCTTTTTCACCCTAAAGAATCATTACCAATATAAACCTTAAGCTAAATCCTTAGACTATTTTCTGGGTAATGGGGTCATACATCCATAATTAAACGGATAAACAGATTGTTTTGGCTGGTTTCAAAAGCGATACCTGTAAATAAAATATATAATCAATAAGCGAATATTCGTGATATAAAGTGTATAAAAGTAACTTTATACACAGTGGTATAATGACCAGATTTCCAGCATACTACTGCTTCCCAAAAAGGACATAAATTATCTAAAGAATATGAACATCCCAGATCATGAACTTCATACTGCCGAAAAAGAGAAACGCTCTGCGGCGTTATCCTCAGTATTAGCGGCAGTTTTTTTGACTATGATGAAGCTGGTGATCGGACTGCTCACCAATAGTTTAGGCATCCTTTCCGAAGCCGCCCATAGCGGGTTGGATCTCGTTGCAGCCGCGGTGACCTTTGCGGCGGTCAAGATTTCAGATCGGCAGCCTGACCGCGATCACCCTTATGGTTTTGGCAAAGTCGAAAACCTTTCTGCGCTGGTAGAAACGCTTTTACTTTTCATCACCTGTATTTGGATTATATATGAAGCAATCCAGCGTCTGTTTTTTAAATCAGTTCATGTAGAAGCCTCGATTTGGAGTTTTATCGTAATGGGCACCTCCATTATCGTCGATGTCAGTCGTTCAATGATTTTGATGAATGCCGCAAAAAAACATAACAGTCAGGCATTAGAAGCAGATGCATTGCATTTCTCCACGGATGTATGGTCTTCTTCGGTGGTGATCGCTGGTTTGACAGCAGTAGCCATTGCCGATTGGTTTAAAACCCATTCAACAATGCAGCTGGATTGGTTAACCAATGCCGATGCCGTGGCAGCCCTGGGCGTATCGGGAATTGTGATTTATGTTAGCTATCAGCTTGGCAGGCGGACTATAGCAGCCTTACTAGATCATGCCCCCAAAGGTATGGTATCGGAAATCGAGCAAGCCCTAGCGCGTATTCCCAGCATTTCATCGGTCAAACGCATCCGTGTCCGCAACAGTGGACCAGCTTTATTTGCCGATGTTACCATAACACTTCCCCGGAGCACCAGTTTCGAAGAAGCACATCAAATCGCTTCTTTGGCAGAAAAATCTATCCAATCGATTTATCCGCGGTCGGATGTTATCGTCCATGTCGATCCGATCAGCCCCGATGGAGAAAGCCTGGTAGAACGCGTATGGGGTATAGCCTCTCAATTCGGGCTTGGCACACATTCAATTCGCGCCTATGATGTATTCGGTCAGGTAAGCCTGGAATTACATGCCGAAGTGCCTGATAAACTAACCTTACAGGAAGCGCACGATTTGGTAACCGATTTTGAAAACAAATTGCACAGTGAAACACCCATTCTAAAAGAAGTGGTTACCCATATCGAACCGATTGGCGACCAGGCAGCTCGCAGTGGCGGTGCTCATCTCAGTTCCGATCAAATAAGCTTAAAAATTCAACAAATCGTAAAACAATTTCCAGAAATCACCAATTGTCACAGCATCCATTCATATCAGGAAAATGAGGGAATTTCGGTTTCTTTTCATTGCACTACAAACCCGCAAATTCCGATCACCGAGGCGCATCAGCTTACTGCACAATTCGAGAGGTTGCTGCGAGAGCAAATACCAGAATTGGGGCGCACTATCATCCATATCGAACCAGATGAAGGAAACCAATAATCGGATTATATTTTGGTTTACACTGGCTTCCATTATTATGGGAGTCTTATTAAGAATCGCAAGCTTTTCCTGGAATAATGCCCTTAACGGGGATGTAAACCTATTCGCGTTGACGGCGCGCGAATTTGCCCTTCATGGCAAATTGGAATACCCCATGAAGTATGATTACAGCCCCTGGGTTGCATATCAAACGTTGCACACCCCTGCAAGCCAGCATCCGCCTCTCTGGTCTGTGATAGCGGGCATCATCGCAAAAAACCTCCATTCAGATGATACCTTTTCAATTTTAAAGATCCTCTCCGAAGTTTGTGGGGTTTTGCTTATTGGATCGATGTTATGCTTTGGTAAAAACTTTCAGGTTCTTGAACCTTTTTTTCAATATTTATTATTTCCCCCAACTTTATTCATAGCGTGCAGCCTGGTGAGTCTTTCGGCAGTGCTCATCGATTTCTCGGCGAATGGCAGCCCGTACATTCTCATGGCTTTGTGGATAACGCTTGATACCTGGCTGTTGGTGAACTTCGATCCCCAAAACTTCCTCCAAATATTTTTGGCAGGTATTTTTTGCGCGCTGGGTATTCTTACCCACAGCGCACTTCTTTTCCTGCCTTTGGGTTTTGCTGCCGTTTTGCTTTTTAAAAAACCCTGCAATAGTTCCCAGACTTTTAAACTAAAACCACATATCATTTACTTGCTTATTTTTGTTATCATTACTTTTGTTATCCTTTTACCCTGGTTAGTCTGGAATTCGAGACATTTCGGTCAACCCTTCTATTCCTATTCCAGCTATTATCTATGGGAACGTTTAGGACTGCTGCGTACTGAAATTTCCAATGGCATAATTGTTTCACAATTGGATATTTCCCTTCCAGTTAATCAAATACTCCAACGCTATATATTGATAGCTGGGAAATCATTCTATGCGCTTTGCCGCGAATTCTTCCTTGTTGCGGGCCCCTTTACGATTATATTGTTTGGATATGGCATATATATTCAGGGAAAAGAAAATAAAGAAAAACTGGCTTATTTACTCTTACCCTCAGCATGTTATATCATAGCAATTCTAGTCTGGGCGACCTATAAATTCCGCTTTTTAATCCCATTACTGCCAGTGTTCTTTCTTCTTTCTGCTGCCGGATTCACCACCATGCGTCAACGGGGGAAAATCTGGCAGTGGATAGCAGGGATTTGTCTGACAGGCACCCTTATTTGGATTGCATTGCCATCATCTCGAGAGGTAAAAACATTGTATTACGGCGAAGAAAGCCAATCCCACGCGGTGCTATACTCGGCAATGAAACCGCTGGCAAGCTGGCTGGCATCCATGCCGGAAGGTGTTGTGTTAGGTTATGCCCAACCCCTCGATGGGGGGATCGAAACAATTTATTGGCACCATCTTCCCTTCGTCGCCGGGCGCGGCTTGGGCGAAGCTGAGATAAAAAAACTTGCCAAAGA
>JAAZNS010000212.1 GCA_012798185.1 Chloroflexota bacterium
CTCTTTGGTATAGATCGATTCGCGCCGGTCGGTAAAAGAAAGCTCATAGTTATCGCCCAGCACGATCGCTTCAGTTGGGCAGGCGTCTTCACAATATCCGCAAAAGATACAGCGCAGCATGTTAATCTCATAAGTGCTGGCATACCGCTCCCCGGGTGAATAACGTTCCTCATCACTATTTTCAGCCGATTCTACAAAAATAGCATCCGCCGGGCAGGCAGCTGCGCAGAGCGAGCAACCGATGCATTTTTCCAAACCATTGTCATAGCGCTTAAGCGTGTGCCGTCCTTTGAATCTAACGCGCACCGGCCGTTTTTCCTCTGGGTATTGGATGGTGACTGGTCTTTCCATCATCGCTTTCAACGTGGTTAGTAAACCACGCATAATTTCAGAAAACATGGCTTCGCCACCTCCTGGTTTCCGATATACCTACCATTACAACAGCTCCCAAAAAAACTGCTATCGTCAATAGCGGGATCAGCCACAATTTCTCCAGCACAATACCGATGGCGGTAAAAAAGACATTTGCCAATGCCAGGGGAAATAAAAATTTCCAGCCAAAAGCCATCAACCTGTCGTAGCGGATGCGCGGCAAGGTTGCTCTCACCCAGATCATGCCAAACAGTAGTACGATCACTTTCCCCAATAACCAAACGGGACCTAGAATTGGATATTGATCTTCCAAAACGAACCGGTATCCGCCAAAGAACAAAGTGGCAGCAATGGCGGATACAGCGATCATTTTGATATATTCCGCCATGAAAAACAGGGCGAATTTCATACCGGAGTATTCGGTATGGTAACCCGCAGTGAGTTCCTGCTCTGCTTCAGGCATATCAAAAGGCGCCCGGTTCACCTCTGCCAGAGTGGCAATCCAAAATATTAACGCACCCACGGGTTGATATACAACGAACCACAAAGGTTTTTGCGCGGCTACGATATCATGCAGGCTCATCGATCCACTTAAGAGAATTGGCCCAATAAACGACAATCCCAAAGCCAATTCATAACTGATCATCTGAGCCGAAGAACGGATACCTCCCAGCATTGCGTATTTATTATTCGATGACCATCCCGCCAGCACAATCCCATAAATCGAAATCGATGCAATGGCAGTGATATATAACACCCCAACGTTCAAATCTGCCAGAGAAAGCGAAATTTGTCTCCCAAACAGTGTAATAATGCCCCCAAACGGTAAAACTCCCAGAATGATCAAAGCGGGTATAACCGTGATGATCGGCGCTAACACGAATATTATTTTATCGGCTCTAGATGGGATTATCTCTTCTTTAAAAATCAGTTTTATGGCATCGGCAAGGGGCTGAAATAGACCCATTGGACCGGCTCGATTGGGACCAATTCGCACCTGAATTTTCGCCAGCACTTTACGCTCGAGCAAGGTCAGGTAAGCGAATCCAGTTAACAAACCGAAAACAATCACAACCGATTTAATGATCCATTCCCAAACCGAGCCAGTTGTCATAAACACCTCAATCTAAGCAAGTAATTTCTCGGCATTTTTGATTTCAACCACACCCGGGGCAGCAATAGGAATGCCCATGCTGCGCGGTACAAGGATAATCCCAGGTGGAATGTGATTATCAAAATGAGCTATAACCAAAAAGCTCTTACCATCCAAAACCAATTCCACCATGTTATCTTCTGTTATTTCTAATTTTTTTGCGTCAACCGGGTTGATCGAGATATAAGGATGAGGAATACGCTTTCGAAGCAGCACAGAAGGCATCACGGTCTGCCCGCGGTCATATAAGCGGGTTATCGGGACAGCCCAAAACCCATCTTTTGGTTTAGTGATTTCGTTTTGTGTTATCCCGCTCAAAGATATCTTGTTCCCTCGTTGTGCAGCTGGAGCCAGCTGAATACCTAAACCCTGCAGATTTTCATAAGTTGTGCCGCCATAATACAAATCTTTCCGTACAACAATGGGCCATTGCTCTATTACCCGCGATAATTGGGTGTAATTAACCCCTGCATAATCAGGGTTACTAGCAGCAATTCTATCCATGACCTGCCCTGCTGCGCTCTCTTCCAGGTCGATCCCCAAAAATTTCCCCAACCTGGCAGCAATGCTGAAATCAGGCAAGCAATCGGCAAGCGCAGGCAACGCAGGATAAAACCGTTGAACCCGCCTTTCGCCCGAGGTATAACTGCCTTGGCGTTCGGTAAATGCCTGGGCAGGCAAAACGACATCTGCCAGCCGGGCAGTAGCGGTGAGGAAAAGGTCCTGTACAACCAGGAAATCGACTGTTTCAGCCAAATCGGGAAAATCACCTGCCGGATCTGCCGCAATAATATACAAAGCTTTCGCCGATTGCATCGCTTTCTTCAAATCATCCACCGGATGGAAACCCATATCCCAGGCACCCTGGTCATTAACACGCTGCCACACACCAATCAAGCCATTATTTACTCTGCCAATATGACCGGTCATAATCAGCAGGTTAGCGCAAGCTTGCGCTAGCGACTGCGAACCGGCAATTCCCAGCCCCTCACTGCCAAATAAAATCACCAAATTCTCTGCCCCGCTAATCATTCGAGCGGTTTCTTTTACGCCAATATCACGAGATAACTTCTGCAGTCTCTCGTTTCCGGTTATGCGTTTTTCGGAAAGCGCATTAGCAACCGCCAATAGCATGGTTGTTTCCTCACCATAGTTATATTGCAGCACAAGACCGGCATACCGCTGAAGTTTGGTAAGGCGAGGATTGACAACAATCGGCTTTGCACCGCGCTGGGCGGCTTGTTTCACCCTTAAATACCAGATCGGGGCTTCTTCTTCAAGGTCACAAGCAACGACCATAATCACGGTTTCTTCGCCCATCTGGGTAAAATTCGTACCCTCCCCCACTCCTACCTTAGAAATCAAATCACCGCCACCCATCTGACTGTACAAACCAGTTATTGCGTTCAATGACTGGGTCAATTGCTTGAGGTTGTATAAATCTTCGTTGGACAACCGTCCACTCACCAGCGTGAATAAATCCTTTCCAGCATCCTGAAATCTCGCCGATACCAACTGCAGCGCTTCTTCCCAGCTAGCTTCGACCAGCTTACCCTCTTTGCGAATTAGCGGATGGGAGAGACGTTCCGGGCTGGCGCTATAATGATAAGTAAATCTGCCTTTATCGCAAATCCAAATTTCATTCACCGCTTCGTTTTGACGCGGCATAACCCGCTTAATGACCCAGTTTCCCCCGCTGGCAGCCTCGCGGCGAATATTGAAGGTAATGTTGCAGCCAACCGGGCATTGCGGGCAGATTGAGGCAGCTGAATTCAATTCCCAAGGGCGGGCACGAAAACGAAAATCTGCTGTGGTCAATGCGCCTACCGGACATATATCAGTGGTATTGCCTGAAAACACTGAATTAAAACCCGGTTCAGAATAACTCACGATTTCCAGCGCCCTGCCGCGTTGATAAAAACCGATCACATCATCACCTACGATTTCCGTCTGAAAACGTACACAACGGGCACACTGGATACAACGTTCCCGATCCAGATAGATTAATTCACCCAAAGGCACCATTTTTGCCAAGTGTATTTTTTCATCGTACAGATATCGCGATTGCCCCGGACCGAAACCCATAGTCAGGTTTTTCAATGGACATTCTCCGCCTGTATCACACACCGGACAATCCAAAGGATGGGAAGTCAGTAAAAATTCTAAAATATCTTCCCTCCCGGC
>JAAZNS010000213.1 GCA_012798185.1 Chloroflexota bacterium
ACATATCTTGAAAATAGTTACCTCATCCCTTACGCTTACCATGCTGCTTCAGGCTCACCGGTGGTGAGCAACTATACGATTACGAATAATTTACCAGTAGAACTGGATCTGATTGATGTTCGTTCACCGGAGAATTTAATTTTTAACCGAATTGGCAATACCCTGATCTGGTTATCGCAGCAAGTGCTTCAACCGGATAGTTGGGATTGGATTGGGTTGACAACCCAATCACAGAGTGTAACAAGCGGCCAGGTCATAACCAATACCGGGCAAATGGATTACCGCCTGGCAAATAGCCAAACCGGGAACATACTTCTTTCAGTATCTAGCCAGATCCCAAATCGCCCGGTTTTCCCGCCGGTTCTAACAACCCCTGAGAGTGGAGAAGTGTGCGCCGATGAAAGCGGGCTGCTGACAGCCAAGGGGCTGGCAGGCGCAGGAATGACGATAAAAATATATGAAGATGGCGTATTTAAAAATTCAGCAATTGCGGCAACAAATGGTGAATTTAGTGTGGAATGGACAACCAGTTTATCGGAACAGAATCCAATCGATATTTATGCGGTTGCCTGTGATTCGGGCGATACATGCAGCGCCCCTTCCCGTACTGTACATCTCATATATGCCGAAAATAACTGGTGCCCGCAGCGTTCGTATTGGGAAGGTGATGTTGAGGGAGCCCATTACAATTTCAATTTCCGTAATGACGAGGGTCGTTTCGCATCCAATGATTTTGTCATCCCGGGTATTTACGGTTTTTATAATACCAAAGTCCATTTATATTCTTGCTGCGATGACCAGAATGCTAACCCATTCCGAATTAAAGCCGATGGAACGGTCTATGTTACACCTTCAGCCCATAATGGACGCTGGTGGACGTTTGATATCACCAGCGGCGCTCACAACGTTACCGTCGAATCACAGTGCGGGGGGATTGGCTCAGCCAACCCGTTAAAAACCGCCATCGGAGAAATACTTATCGATCCAGACGGATTTATCTTCAATAGCGCTAAAGGCGGCGCTTACGACAGCATCTCCGGTATGTTCCATCCGATTGAACCACTGGGAGGAATGACGATAACCGCTTATGCTTATATCTCTGAATGGGAGAGTTGGATTCAATGGCCGGCGCATTTATACAATCATCAAATCAACCCGCAGGTAACAGGCAATGATGGTTATTTTGCCTTCTTTACACCTCCCGGAAAATATTATCTCGAGGTGACTACTGGCAATGGCTATCAGGGATGGCGCAGCCCGGTGGTGGAAGTAGTCAATGAGATCGTACATGTCAATATTCCGCTCACGTTAATTCCTGCTCAACCGGCAGCAGCCCAAATTTTATTGAGCTCTTCTGGACCTCAGCCTTCAGAGGTGACAATACCAGTGGGCGGCAGTATAACCTGGGTGTCTGCTTTAGATGACGAAGCTTCAGCACAGGATCTAGCGAATCTAAACGAAAATCCAATATCGCAGCCGCGCAGTAATATCCTAGATCCATTGCTGAGTGTATTGGGTTTCGACGGCGGAAAGTTAAAACCCGGTGAGGCATATCGGCGTGTGTTCCCATCGGGCGGTGAATTCACCTACAGCGATGGATATGGGCATTTTGGAACGATTATTGTGCAGGAAAAAGTTTATTTACCTATTGTGTTAAAGTGAAATGAAACATCTAGATTACTGAAGACAATACCAGCCCGAAAGTAACCAACTATGGCTTGCAGCCCAATTCTGTGGGTGGTCACCCCGCAAATGAAAACTGCAATCAATGCCAGTAACATATTGATCAGAAAAGGGTTTTGAGAATTTTCCGCAAACAACTTACGCCATCAAAAAGCTGCCAGGAAAATCGTTACAAACCAAAAGCGCAGAACTTACTTCTGCGCTTTTGGTTTATTTTTGTGGTGATATTATCTTATCCGATTAATTCTCAACGCTGACTTGTTCGAATGGCGTCTTGCAGGGAAGTCCGTTGGCTACAACCATGGCTTTTTGCCAGGGCAGGTAGATAACGCAAGAAATGGTCTCGCAAAGTGGGTCCAATTCGATATGACGGCAAACAGCGGTTAATGGATTACTGTGCTGCGCCATCACAGACTGCGCCCAGGCGATATCGACTTTGCCTTTCGATGAGCGCAGTGAATTTTCGAGCCATTTACGCCGACCCAGGGTATTGCCTTTCAAATGCTCCGGTTCTCTATCTACCCATAATGAATGGGTTTGTGGGGCGCTGAAATGGTTGGTACTGACAATGAAGCCTACATCAGATCGCCGCACCTCCTGCACAGAATGGGCGATTTCGAAAGTTGCCATATCGCCTTGTGAGTCGATTAGTGTTATTGTCCCGTCACCGAAGTGAGGGCGGGTGGGCAGGTAATCGATAGCCTCTTTTACAGTGGAAAATTTTTGCAGAATATCCATCTCTAAAGAATAGCGTGCAATGCCCGGCCCAACATCGGTGGATGACACAAAAGTATCCACCACTGCCAACCCCTGATCGTTAATCCCTGAGCTGAAGACACCTGGGCTGCCGGCGCTGGTAAGGCAAAGGAATGAATTGCCGCGAGTGGGTTTAACCCGCGCCAGGCATTGCAGCGGCTGGTGGTCGGGGTGGTAGTCCCTATTCTTTGCCAGAATTGGCGCGCCATCGCGCGTGATTTTTCCATTTGCTGCCCAAGTTGAGCAGCCTCTTTCTGATTCGGTGTTCTTAAAGCGGCTGTCAAGGTAAGAAGCGATGGTATAAGAAAAGTATTCCTCCCATTCCAGATGTAAAGATTCAGCAATACCTTTTAACATTTCTATTGTATCTGGGGCATATTTTCCCCAAATATCCGTGATTTCGTTGATATAAGGTGAAAAATCTGGGTTATTTTCTCTCAGTTTTGCCAGGCGGATTTTTATCGAGTTTTCGATCTGAGGGCGCAGGTCAGCCACCTGTTCACCATGCTGTCGACCAATTTGGAAGGCATCCCCCGCGAGATTGAGTACTCTGATCATACCATCTCCTGAGTTGTTTTCTTGGAGTGGTTCAAGGCTGGTTCATCTTCTATTTGAGGATATGATTGATAGATCCAACAGGCAACTTTTTGCTCAGCCACTTCAAAATAGGGGGGAAGCTGTTCTTCGCAAATTTTACCGGCTTTTTTGAAACAGCGCGGATGAAAAGGACAACCCGAGGGTGGGTCAATCGGACTGGGTACACTGCCAGGTAAGAGAATGCGCTGACGGCGGGCTTCTTTATTTACGCGCGGAATAGCCGCTAAAAGCGCCTGAGTGTAGGGATGGCAAGGTGTTTCATAAATGGATTCCTTAAGCCCTTTTTCCACAATATGACCCAGGTACATGACTGCCACACGATCGCTGAAATAATGGATCACACTTAAATCGTGAGCGATGAAAAGATAGGTCAGGTTGTATTCTTCACGTAATTCTTCCAGCAGGTTGATCACTTGAGCCTGAATCGATACATCCAGCGAGGAAACCGGCTCATCTGCTACAATAAAACTGGGCTGCATTGCTAATGCCCGGGCAATGCCAATACGTTGGCGTTGTCCACCCGAAAATTGATGGGGATAGGAATCGATATGTCGACGGCTCAATCCAACCCGGTGTAATAAACGAATGATCTCTTCTTCGATCTCCAACGGATCTCTCATGTTACGGGTGCGCAGAGGTGTGGTAATGATCTCACGAACTGTTTTACGCGGGTTAAGAGAAGAATAGGGGTTTTGGAAGATGATCTGAGCAATCCGGTGATATTTAACCAATTGGGGCTGTCCACCTGGTTTGAGTACGGTTTCTACTTTTCCCCCAAAAACGGGAGAACCGCGGTATAAAATTTGTCCTTCTGTGGGTTCCAGGAGGGTAGTGAAGATGCGTCCTAATGTCGTTTTACCGCAACCGCTTTCACCTACCAAACCTACCGATTCGCCCTGCCAAATACGGAGATTAACGCCATCTACTGCGCGGATAATTTTCGTTTTTGCCCCGATGAGGGTGCGTGCCAAAATACTGGGTGTGATGTAAAAATATTTTTTCACATCTCGGGCTTCAAATAAAGGTTGCTGGTTGTAGCCGGTGAATGCTTTATTCATTGCACAGCCTCACAATGTGTTCCCAAGACCATTGGGGATCGCGTTTAAAATTGACATGCGCCAAGCAGCGATTGTAACAATTCTCGCCTGTCTGGAACATGGGGATTGGACCTTCTGAACAGGTGGGTGTTACTCGCGAGCAGCGCGGAGCAAACACACACCCTGGTGGAAGATCAATAACATCGGGTACATTACCTGGGATGGGTTGAACTTTTTG